>JAHZHS010000054.1:0-1352 GCA_019420135.1 Oscillospiraceae bacterium
GATCACCAACGCCATGTACCTGATCTCCTCCTCCAAGCTGCGCAAGGCCCGCCGTCAGCTCAACGACGTCCAGCCCTACTTCATGAAGATCACCGAGACCATCTCGGATATCCTTCACCGTGCGGCGGACGTGGACCACGCCTATTTTGACCGCCGTCCCAACAAAAAGCACCGGATCGGCTACATCGTCATCACGGGCGACAAGGGCCTGGCAGGCGCCTACAACCACAACGTCCTGCGCATGGCGGAGGAGCACATCATCAAGGATGCCGACGCCACCCTGTTCGTCATCGGTCAGGCGGGGCGCAGCTACTTCCGCCATCGCGGCATCGAGGTGGACGGCGAGTTCATGTACACCGCCCAGGACCCCACCATCTATCGTGCCCGGGAGATCAGCGACACCTTCGTCGAGCTGTTCCGCCACGGCCAGCTGGATGAGATCTACGTGGTCTATACCGAGATGGTCTCCGCCATGAAGCTGGAGCCCAAGATGATCAAGCTTCTGCCCCTGGACCGGGACGCCTTCCCCTGGAATCCCCGTCCCCGGGCCGACGGTTCGGAACGCCGGGAGGTCACCTACATGCCCTCCCCGGGCCAGGTTCTCAACCACATTGTCCCCGGCTACCTGAAGAGCGTGCTCTTCGGCACCATGGTGGAGTCCTTCTGCTCGGAGCAGAACGCCCGTATGAGCGCCATGGACACCGCCACCGACAATGCCCGCGCCCTGCTCAAGGAGCTGTCGCTGCACTACAACCGCGCCCGCCAGAGCGCCATCACCCAGGAGATCACCGAGATCGTCGGCGGCTCTCAGCCCGCCGGGGATGACTGGGACGACGACTGGGATGACGACTGGGACGACGCCGCTGAGTGATTGTTATCCGGCCCCGGGCCGGAGTTCGAGATAGAAAGGAAAGACTGCAATGCAACACAAAGGTGTGATCGCGCAGGTTCTGGGCCCTGTCGTCGACGTTCAGTTCGACGAGGGCAGCCTGCCGCAGATCAACGAGGAGCTGGTCGTCGAGAAGGACGGACAGCGCCGCGTGATGGAAGTTGCCCGCGATGTGGGTCACGGCGCCGTGCGCTGCATCCTGCTTTCGCCGGGCGAGGGTCTTGCCCGCGGTGACGAGGTCATCGCCCAGGGCCACGCCATCGAGACGCCCGTCGGCGAGGCCACCCTGGGCCGCATGTTCAACGTCCTGGGCGACCCCATCGACGAGAAGGGCCCCGTGGATGCTCCCGAAAAGTGGTCCATCCACCGCGACCCGCCCCTGTGTGAAAAGCAGAACCCCACCGCGGAGATTCTGGAGACCGGCATCAAGGTCATCGACCTGCTGGCCCCCTATACCCGCGGC
>JAHZHS010000054.1:1362-13074 GCA_019420135.1 Oscillospiraceae bacterium
CGCCCTGGTCTTCGGTCAGATGAACGAACCGCCGGGAGCCCGTATGCGCGTGGCTCTCACCGGTCTGACCATGGCCGAGTACTTCCGCGACCGTCAGAAGCAGAACGTGCTGCTCTTCATCGACAATATTTTCCGTTATGTGCAGGCCGGCTCCGAGGTCAGCGCCCTGATGGGCCGCATGCCCTCCGCCGTGGGCTACCAGCCCACCCTGGCCGATGAGGTCGGCGCTCTGCAGGAGCGCATCACCTCCACCAAGGACGGGTCCATCACCTCGGTGCAGGCCGTCTACGTGCCCGCCGACGACCTGACCGACCCCGCCCCGGCCACCACCTTCAGCCACCTGGACGCCACCACGGTGCTTTCCCGTAAGATCGTGGAGCAGGGCATCTACCCCGCCGTCGATCCTCTGGAATCCACCAGCCGCATCCTGGAGCCCGATCTGGTGGGCCGCCGCCATTACGACATCGCCCGCGGTGCCCAGGAGCTGCTCCAGCGCTACCGCGACCTGCAGGACATCATCGCCATTCTGGGCATGGAGGAACTGTCCGAGGAGGACCGCCGCACCGTCGCCCGCGCGCGCCGGATGCAGCAGTACTTCTCTCAGCCCATGTTCGTGGCCGAGACCTTCACCGGTCTGGAAGGCCGCTATGTCCCGCTGGAAGAGACCCTCAAGGGCTTTGAGGCCCTGCTGGGCGGTGAGCTGGACAAATATCCCGAGTCGGCCTTCTCCATGGTCGGCAACGTTGACGAGGTGCGCGAGAAAGCGCGCGCTCAGGGGGCGATCTGATGGAAAAGACCTTCATGCTGGAGATCATCACCCCGGAAAAGCAGTTTTTCACCGGTGAGGTCGAGAGCCTGATCATTCCTGCGGTGGACGGCAGCTACGGCGTTCAGGCCGGGCATGAGCCCATCGTCACCGCCATTGAGCCGGGCGAGGCCCGCTACAAGGTGGACGGCGTGTGGTATACCGCCGTCGTGACCCAGGGCTTTGCCGAGATCATGTCCGACTATGCGGTCCTTCTGGTCTCCACGGCCGAGCGTCCCGAGGACATCGACGAGGCCCGTGCCCGCCGTGCCAAGGAGCGCGCTGAGGAGCGCCTGCGCCAGCACATCAGCAAGCAGCAGTACTTCCGCAGCAAGGCGGCCCTGGCCCGCGCCACCGCCCGCCTGCACGGCAGCAGCCACCGGAAGTAAAGTTCGCGTATATCTTTTTATCATAGAGGGGTTGACGCCCGCCGGGAGCCGGTTTGTCCGGACCACGGCGGGCGTCTTGTATTGTCTCTGCCCCGCCATGGCCTTGACGGAAAGGGGATTTGAGGGTATACTATGAAATTGTAGTATAAGCAGGATCTTCTGCGGAAAGGGAACGGATACCTCTATGGACGCCGACGGCGACGCGGAACCGAGCCGACCGAATACGCACAACAAAGCAAACCAGGCATAGCTCCACCGGATTTCCGGTGCAGGGCTATGCTTTTTTGTGTTTGTCCCATCCTGCCTTCCATTGACACCCATGGTTTTATAAAAAAGGAGAGAATCTTTCGTGGAAAACCTTCCCTCACAAATTTTTCTGCAGGTGGTCTTCATTCTGCTCAATGCCTTCTTTGCGGGGTCGGAGATCGCCTTTCTGTCCCTGAACTCGGTGAAGCTGGGCAAGATGGCCGACGACGGCGACAAGACCGCCGCCCGCATGCTGACCCTGGTGGAAAACCCCAACCGCTTCCTGTCGGCCATCCAGGTGGCCATCACCCTGTCCGGTTTTCTGGGCGCCGCCTTCGGCACCGAGAACTTCTCCGGTTACCTGACCGACTTTCTCGTCAGCCTGGAGCTTCCCCTGCCGGCCAACGTCCTCACCGTGGTGTCCATGGTGGTGGTGACCATCGTCATCTCCTTCTTCTCCATCGCCTTCGGCGAGATGGTGCCCAAGCGCATCGCCATGCAGCAGCCCTACGGCTGGGCCAAGGCCGCCCTGGGGGTCATGCACGTCATCAGTGTGATCTTTGCCCCCATGATGGGCCTGCTCAACGTCTCCACCAACGGCACCCTGCGCCTGCTGGGCCTCAAGACCGAGACCGAGGACGACGCCGCCAGCGAGGAGGACATCCGCCTCATGGTGGAGAACAGCGGCGAGCAGGGCACCATCGCCCAGGACGAGCAGCAGTGGATCGAGAACGTCTTTGACTTCGGGGATATGGTGGCCAGCGACGCCATGACTCCCGAGCCCGACGTCACCGCCTTCAGCCTGGAGGAGAGCAGCGACGACATCCTGGAAGCCATCCGCACCACCGGCCTGAGCCGCTACCCCGTCTATGAGGAGGACATCAACGACATCCGTGGTATCCTCAACGCCCGGGATTTCCTGCTCAACCTCCAGCGGGAGCAGCCCAAGACGCTGGCGGAGCTTTTGCGCCCCGCCTACTTTGTGCCGGAAAGCGTCCATGCCGACCAGCTGTTCAAGGACATGCAGTCCCGCAAGCAGCATCTTGCCATTGTGGTGGATGAGTACGGCGGCACAGCGGGCGTGGTGACCATCGAGGACCTGCTGGAGCAGATCGTGGGCAACATCTACGACGAGTTCGACCCCGAGGAGCCCCAGCCCATCATCGAGGTGAGCCCCGGCGTCTGGCGGGTGGAGGGCAGCCTGCGGGTGGAAGACCTGGCCGAGGCCCTGGACATCGACCTGCCGGAGGACCTGGACTACGACACGGTGGGCGGCATGGTCATCAGCTGCCTGAACACCATCCCGGAGGACGGCACCAAGCTGACGGTGGAGACCAACGGCCTGCGCATCCGGGTGGAGAAGTTCGAGGACCGCAAGGTTTCCTGGGCGCTGGTGGAAAAGCTGCCTCCTGAGGTCAAGGAGGAGGACGGCAAGGACAAGAAGACCCGCCGCGACTCCGACGAGGAGAAGAAAGAGGAAAAATAATCATCCCTGTCTCTTTTTTCCCTTTTTTGCCCCGGTTGTGCATTGCGCCGCAATCCGGGATATGCTACAATAAGACCCGCGTGCGCCGCATCCCGGCGCCGCACGGACAGTTTTTCACGGTGCAGGCCCTCATCGGGCCGTGCCCCCCTGTATCAGACAGAAAGTGAGGCCGTTTTCATGGCTGTACCTGAAAAGATCGATCCCCAATCCTGGAAAGAGGACCTTGCCGCTTTCCGGCAGAAAACCGAAGAATTTTATGCCGGCAACATGGACAAGATGGCCTACAAGGGCTTTTCCGGCCTGTACGGCAGCTACGCCCAGCGGGGCGGCAAGGCCAGCATGCTGCGCCTGCGCATGACCGCCGGCCGGGTCACCCCCGAAAAGCTGGCTTTCACCGCCGACGCCGTGCGCCGCCATCAGGTGAGCCGCATCCACTTCACCACTTGCCAGACCATCCAGCTGCACGACCTGCAGCCCGATGCCGTCTTTGACATCATGGAGAAGGCCCTGGATGCGGGCATCGTCACCCTGGGCGGCGGCGGAGACTTCCCCCGCAACGTCATGTGCTCTCCCCTGGCCGGCGTGGAGGAGGGCGAGTATTTCGACGTCCTGCCCTGGGCTGAGGCTGCCGGTGAATATCTCATGCACTTCATCAAGGCGGAGAAGATGCCCCGCAAGCTGAAGGTCGGCTTCTCCTCCACCGCTTCCAACATCCCCCACGCCACCTACCGCGACCTGGGCTTTGTGGCCCGCGCCGACGGCAAATTCGACGTGTACAGCGCCGGCGGCCTGGGCAACAATCCCCGCTTCGGCGTCAAGGTGGCCGAGGGCATTGAGCCGGAGAAGATCCTCTACTATATCAAGGCCATGTGGCTGACCTTCCGGGCCTACGGCAACTACGACAACCGTGCCCGGGCCCGCACCCGCTATATGCAGGACGCCCTGGGCGGCCCCGAGGCCTACGCCGCTGCCTACAACGCCAAGCTGCAGGAGGTCTTTGCCTCCGGCGAGGACCTGACCCTCACCGGCGTGGCCTCCGCCCCCCTGACCAAGGCCGGGGACGGCTCCGCTGCCCCTGAGAGCCCCCGCATCATCGCGCAGAAGCAGCCCGGCCTCTACGCCGTGGCCTGGCACCCGGTGGGCGGCCAGCCTGATCCCCAGGTCTTCTGCCGGGTAGCCGACGCGGTCTGCGCCATGAACGGCGCCGAGATGCGCCTGGCTCCCGACGAGACCGTCTACCTCATCAACCTCACCGGTTCCGAGGCCGCCCGCCTGCTGGAGCTCACCGCCGCCGACACCGCCGCCAGCCTGTTTGAGACCTCGGTCAGCTGCATCGGCGCTTCCATCTGCCAGGTGGGCGTCCGGGATTCCCAGGCCCTGCTGGCCGCCTGCGTGGCCGCCGTGCGGGAGGCCGACCTCCCCGACGGCGCCCTGCCCCAGATCCACATTTCCGGCTGTCCCTCCAGCTGCGGCACCCACCAGACCGGCATGATCGGCTTCCGCGGCGCCGCCAAGGTCATCGACCGCCAGCCCCAGTCCGCCTTCACCCTCTATGTGGGCGGTTGCGACCGCCAGGGCAGCGAGCGCATGGGCCGCGAGCTGGGCGTGGTGCTGGAAAAGGATATCCCCGCCTTCCTGGTGGAGCTGGGCCGCACCGTGGCCGCTTCCGGCAGCAATTTTGCCGCCTGGTACGCCAAGGACGCCTCCCAGTTTGACCGCATCGCCGTCAAATACCTGGCCTGAGCCTTTTCCCATCCCGGGATTTTTCAATTCCTGAAATACGCCAAACGCCCCTGCACCGGGCATTGTCTCCGGTGCGGGGGCGTTTTTGTGTTTCTGTGACCGCCGGTCACCGGGTCAGTAATTGGCCTCGATGCGGCGGATGGCGTCGTAGAAAAAGTCGTTGGCGGGGGTGGGCATGCCGTGTTTGCGGCCCAGGCGGCGGATGACCCCCGCGAACTCCTCCACCTCGGTGGGGCGGCGGGCCAGCACATCCTGGCGCATGCTGGGCATGCCGTCGGCGTTGAAGCCCGGCATGTTGGCGTCCAGCCACTTGCTGTCGCAGTCGGGAGGCAGGGGCACGCCCTCCAGGTTGGCCAGCCGGATGACCTCCTGCATGGCCTGGCGCATTTTGTCCTGGGCAGGCCCCGGGGTGCGCAGACCCTCGTAAGTCAGGTCAAAGGCGGCGGCGGTCTGGTTGAGGCCCACGTTGATCATCAGCTTGGCCCACTGTTTGGTGAGGATGTCATCACAGGGCTCGCTGCCGATGCCGCAGGCGGTGAGATAGCGGTCCACCGCCGCCACCCGTTCGGTCATGCGGCCGTCCCGCTCTCCGAACTGGATCTTGCCCGGGCACTTGCAGACCAGTGTCCGCCCGGTGCGGGTGGCATCCATGCCGATGGCCACGCTCCACAGAACATGGCCGGGGTAGGCGGCGTTGAGGGTGTCCTCGCTGGTGATGCCGTTGAGCACGCTGAGGATGACGGTATCCGGCCCCACAAAGGGGCGGATGTCCTCCACCGCGCTGTCCAGGGCGGTGGCCTTGACCGCCACCAGAATCAGGTCCACGGGCCGGCCCTTTTCCGGGGTGGTGTAGTCAAAATGACATTCCCTGCCGTTGAAGAGGGTGGGCTGCTGGCTGTAACGGCGGATGCGGTCCTCCCCCGCAATGACGGTGAAGCTGCCCGGGGCGGCGTGGGCCTCCATGGGCGCGCCGAAGAGGATGCCCAGAGCCCCCAGGCCGATGAAGGCCGAGGTACGGATTTCCATAAAGCTGCTGCCTCCTTTGTCAGTAAAGCATTTCCCGGGCGGCGGCATACTTGCTGATGCTCATGCCCTGCCCGCCGATGGTGGAGAGGGCCTGCCGGATATAGCCGGGAAGATAGCGGTTGTATTTGACCTCCAGGATCACCGCCTCCCCCGAATGCACCCCCAGCATGGGGACATGGGGGTCAAAGAGGGCGCTGCTCCTGGCGGCGCGGACATGGCTGTCCAGGGTGATGCGCACCCGCTCCACCGGCATGGTCCAGGCGGTGCGCTCGTAGTCGATGAGGGCAGCCGGGCGCCGGGGAATGCGGGCGAACCGGGTCCAGGCCCGCCGGGCCGCCGCCGTGTCCTGCCGAAGCAGCACCGAGGCGTCCCCGGCAATCAGGGCTTCCGCCTCCTCCCGGCTCAGCCAGAGGCCGGTCTTGTGGGAGTAGCTGCCGCTTTTCTCCTTGAGTTCCAGCCGGACGCGGGGGGCATCGGTGTCGTAGAGGCGCAGGCGGACCTTCTGCCGGTCGCTGACCCCCAGCACCTTGTCCATGTAATCCCCGTTTTCCGGGGTGTCGAAGTAGAGGCTGCGGATGTAGTAGGCCCCGCCGGCGGAGTAGCTGTCCCGCCGCAGCAGGCCGTCCAGCAGACGCTGGGCGTAGGCCGCCTCCCCGGGGGTGAGGAGAAACTTTTCCTCATGCCGGTCCACGGCCAGGGCCGCCCCGCCCATGGCACGGAGCGGGGGCGTTTTCCACGGATTCAGTTTCATGCCGCGCCCTCCTCCGCCAGCTGCAGGTAGTCGTCCAGATAATTGAGCATGATGTCCGCCCGGCGGGTCAGGTAGTCCTTCACGTAGTCCACCTGGGTCTCCCACTCGTCCATCGTCATCTCCCAGGGCTCGATGGTGTAGTCCAGCAGCTTGGCAGCCAGCGGCGCCAGGCTGGTGACGCCGATCTCCTGCCGGGCCAGGTCCTGCTCCACCTCGGGGCGCAGCAGGTCCGCCCATGCCTCAAAGGCCGGGACGATGTTCTCGGGGGCGTAGACCGTCTCCATCTCCTTGCGGTATTCCTCCGCAAAGCGGGCGCGGAAATCCGCGTTGGCCCACAGCTTCTGGAACAGGTTGTCGATGACCGAGTACCAGGGGGCCGTCTCGTGGGTCTCGAAGGAGAACTCGTTTTCCAGCAGGTAGGCGAAGGGGTCCACCTCCGCATCCACCATGGTGGCGTCCAGGTCGTTGAGCAAAAACCGCCAGCGGCCGTCGGCATAGGGGTTGTCCTCGTCCACCTCGGCGCTCTTCCACAGGATGGAGTTGTTGCCGCCGTTGTAGAGGCCGTCGGCGTTGTAGGTGTACATCTGGGCGATGATGTAGCGGATGTACTCGTCCACATCCACGTTTTCCTCCACCCAGGCCATGCCCTCGGGAGTGGTGGCGTCCAGGGCGTCCACCCCCAGGCCGAAAGCGCTCTTTTCGGGCTGGGCCTCCTCGTCGGGGGTGGTGCCGGGACAGATCAGATCCTCCTCCTCGATGCCGTAATGGCGGAGGAAGAAATCGGTGTTCTTGCTCTCCCGCACGGTGTAGACGCCCCAGTATTCATCCTGCAAAAACAGCACCACCGGCTGGTTGTACTGTGTGCCCACGTCCAGCCCGTAGAGATAGTTGCAGAGGAAGGCGTCCTGATGCAGGGAGGTGTAAACCGAGCCGTTGCCGCTGCCCCGGAGCACCAGGGTATCCAGGGCATCGCCGCCGGGGGCTTCCGCCAGCAGGTCGGAGGTGGCGCCGTCCTGCAGCTTGAGGTGGAGGTTTTTCATCTCGGCGTCCAGACGGCTCCAGCCGCCGGACACCCGCACGGTGGTGTGGGCGTTGAGCAGCTCGGTGCCGTTGTCCAGGATCTGGATGCGGGCGTCGATCTTCTGATTGCCGCTGAAATTGCCCAGCCGGTCCATGTCGCCGTACTTGCGCAGGGTGTAGTAGGTCTGGCCGGGGACGTAAATGCCCTCGGGGCCGAAGAGGTCGTCCGCCTGGGCGGTGACGCTGACCACCGGCAGGGTGTAGTCCTCCACCCCCACCCAGTAGGTCTGTGCGGTGACGGCCTCGCCCAGCACCCCGTCCTTGTAGACGCAGGCGGTGACGGTGGTCGCCTTGGCCACCGGCTGGGGGGCATAGTCGCAGACATAGCCCAGCATCCACTCCCCCCGGAAGGCGGAGGGCAGGCTGACGTACTCGTTGGCGTCCCCCTCCCGGCTTTGGATGGAGATGGGCCCGGTGTAGATGGGGCTGGAGGTGGTGGGCAGGCTGCCGTCCAGGGTGTAGACGATGGCGGCGTCGGGGTCGTCGCAGCTGAGGCTCAGCTGGAAGGCGTCCTCATAAAAGCCCGCCTGCTGAGAGAAGGTCACTTCCCCCAGGTCCACCGGCTGCACCGTCTCCTCCAGAAAGCGGGTGGAGTTGGCACTGCCCGGGGTGGGGGCGGCCAGCACACCCACCCGGCCCGCGTCCCCCCGCAGGCGGCCGTAGGTCAGGTCGTATTCCTGGCTGTCGTAGTCCAGGGTATCCACGGTGCTGCCGTCGGTGTCGGTGAGGACCAGTGTCTCCCCCTTGCGGGAAAGGCGGAAATTGGTGTGCAGGCTGCCTGCGCCGTCGTAGCCGTCCTTACCGTCGGCAAAGAGGACCATGATGTTGTTGGCCCCGCCGCTGAGCACGGTGCCCTCGGGGAAGGTCCACTTGTAGGGGCGGTCGGGGTTGTCGCTCAGGCCCCAGCCGTCCAGGATCATGTCCTCCCCCGACAGGTTGATGAGCTCGATCCAGTCCCCCGTCTCCCCGTCGGCGTCAGTCAGGCCGGTGAGGTTCTTGACGCAGACCTCATTGATGACCACGGTGCGCCCCGCGTTGGCCGAAAGATCGGGCAGTTCCGCCATGCACCAGAGTCCCGCCGCCGCCAGGGCGGCCAGAGCCAGCAGGGGCATGACCACCCGCAGCAGCCGCTTGTAAAACGGAATGTTCATCCGATGGTCTCTCCGCTGTAACTCACAAGGTTGACGGTTTCCACACCGGTGCAGCCCTTGACGGCGTCCACCAGGGCGGCTTCGTTCTTGCTGCGGATGCGCAGTTCAAAGGTCACTTCCTCGTCGCTGCCGTCCAGGCTGCGCATGCGCAGCTTGCAGGCCCGGACCTTACCCTTGACGGCAGCCTGCACGGCGGCGGCATCCAGGGTGCCCTGGGCGCCCCGCACCACCAGAAGATAGCTCACCGAGTCATAGAGGTCCAGGTTTGCCACGGCCAGCACCACGGCGATGGCCACGCTGCCCAGTGCTCCGGCCAGGTAGAACTCACTGCCGCAGGCCAGGCCGATACTCACCGCCCAGAACAGGAAGGCGATGTCCCGGGGTTCCTTGATGGCGGTGCGGAAACGGATGATGGACAAGCTGCCCACCATGCCGAGGCTGAGAGCCAGGTTGGTGCCGATGATCATCATGACCACCGTGGCGATGAGGGCGACCAGCACCAGGGTGATGTTGAAGTTTTTGGAGTACAGCGTACCGCGGTAGGTGGCGCGGTAGACAAAGTACATGAAGATGCCCAGCACCATGGCTGCCAGCAGTGCAAAGCACATCTGGGCGACGGAAACGCTGGTGTTTGTCTCCAGCAGATATTCCAGGATCTGACGTTTGCTCATTGGATAAGTCCCTCCGGTATGCCGCACTGCCGGGGCAGGCGTAAAATCATGTTGCCCTGTATCAAACAGGTATCAGACTTGTGTCATTATAGCACATTCTCTTTCATACGACAATTTCCTGTCTATTGTCTCTGCCGGAGAACAGAATCTGCCGGACCGGGAGAGCAGCGCTTTCCCGGCCCGGCAGGACAAAAAGATTGCCCCCTCCTGCTTGCGGTAACAGGAGGGGGCGGTTGGGGTATCGTTTTGGTGTGAGGAGGAATCATGTTACAGGGTTACGGTTGCGGCTCCGTCCCTGTGAGTATAGAATACCCAAGACTTGCGAAAAAACTATTATCACGCTGTGAACAAACTGTTAATTTGCCTTCCGGGGAATTCCGCGCCGCATTTTTCGGCAAATTTCAACGCATATTCGACAAATTTTATCATTTGTGAAAATTTACCATTCTCTCCTGCCGCCAACAGGATTTCCCCGTATTTTGTGAGATTTTTCCGCCGGGGCCGGCGCCGGTCAGGCGTTTTCCTCCGGGCGGCTCATGGCGATGGCCTCGGGGGTGATGGGCAGTTCCCGGTGCCAGACGCCGGTGGCCCGGTAGATGGCGTGGGCGATGGCCGGGGCCGGGGTGTTGATGACGATCTCCCCGATGGACTTTGCCCCGAAAGGCCCGGTGGGCTCGTAGCTGTTTTCAAATTCCACCTTGAGGTGGCCCATGTCCAGCCGGGTGGGGACCTTGTACTGCATGAAAGAGGCCTCCACCGGGCGGCCCCGATGGTCGTAGGTTACGTTCTCGGTCAGGGTCATGCCGATGCCCTGGACGATGCCGCCCTCCGCCTGGATGCGGGCCAGGGCGGGGTTGACGGGGATGCCGCAGTCGACGACAGCCATGTAGTTGAGGAGTTTCACCTCGCCGGTGAGCTTATCCAGCTCGATCTCGGCCATGCCCACCATGAAGGGCGGGGGCGACACCGGGCTGGAATGGGTGGCGGTGGACTCCGCCGCATGGATATTGCCCGCCTGGGACTTGTAGGCCACCTCCTCCATGGAGACGGTGCGGCCGTCGGTGCCGCAGCGGACGTGGTCCCCCTCAAAGAGGGCGTCCTCGGGGGCGCAGCCCAGCAGGTCGGCGGCAATGCGGCAGATCTGGCCCTTGAGCTCGTTGCAGGCCTTTTCCACTGCCTTGCCGGTGACGTAGGTGGTGGAGGAGGCGTAGGAGCCGGAGTCGTAGGGGGAGACGTCGGTGTCCGCCCCGAAAACGGCAATGTTTTCCACCGGGCAGTCAAGGCACTCGGCGGCCATCTGGGCCAGGATGGTATCGCAGCCGGTGCCCATGTCCGCCGCACCGATGATCAGGTTGTAGGTGCCGTCCTCCGCCAGCTTGACGGTGGCGGAACCCACGTCCACCCCGGAGATGGCGGAACCCTGCATGGCCATGGCCACGCCGGCGGCCCGCACCTTGCCGTTGCCCATGTCCCGCACGGGATAGCGGTGCTCCCAGTCAAACATCTCCCGGCAGTGGGCCATGCAGCGGTCGAGGGCGCAGGCGGAGGCAGGCTCGTTGTAGTAGGCGGGCATGGTCATGCCCTGGCGCACCATGCAGCGGTCCCGCAGGACGGTGGGGTCGATGCCCAGCCGCTCGGCCAGCTCGTTGACCGCCGACTCCACCGCAAAAATGCCCTGGGTGGCGCCGTAGCCCCGGTAGGCTCCGGCGGGCTGCAGGTTGGTGTAGACCACGTCGTAGGCAAAGCGGAAGGCCTCCAGGCTGCCGGTGTACAGGGGGATGGACTTGTGCCCCGACAGGCCCACGGTGGTGGGGCCGTGCTCGCCGTAGGCGCCGGTGTTGGAGAGAGTGTAGAGGTCCAGCGCCCGGATGCGCCCGTCGGAGGAGGCGCCCAGCCGGACCCGGATCTCCATCTCGTGGCGGGGAGAGCCGGCGATCTGGGATTCCTCCCGGGTGTAGATCAGCTCGGCGGGGCGGCCGGTCTTGAGGGTGACGAAAGCGGGGTAGACCTCGCAGACGGCGGTCTGCTTGGCGCCGAAGCCGCCGCCGATGCGGGGCTTTTCCACCCGGATGCGGCTCTTGGGAATGCCCAGCGCCCGGGAGAGGATTCTCCGGCAGTGGAAGACGATCTGGGTGGAGGAAATGACGTGCAGGCGTCCGTAGCGGTCCATCTCCGCATAGGTGCGGAAGGTCTCCATCATGGCCTGCTGGAAGGCCTTGGTGTGGTAGGTGTGGTCGATGACCACGTCGCAGTCGGCCAGGACCTTCTCCACGTCGCCGTCGGACTCCACATCGCTGGCCACCAGATTGCGCTTGTTGTCGCCGCCCACCGGGCAGGGAGGATACCAGTCCTCCTCGGGGTGGA
>JAHZHS010000055.1 GCA_019420135.1 Oscillospiraceae bacterium
CCATCATCCTGGTCACCCACGACCCGGAGATGGCCGCCTATGCCGACCGCATCGTCCGCCTCATCGACGGCGAGATCGTCAGCGACGAGACCCGGCGCACCTGAAAGGAGAATCCACCATGCCCACCCTGTCTGTTTTCTGCAAGCGGGCCGCCGCCCTGGCCCTGGCCCTGGCCCTGCTGCTCACCGGCGCCATCCTGCGCACCGCCGTCTCGGCGGAGGAGGTGTCCGCCGTTCCCCCTGCCCCGGCAGCGGAGGTCACCGTCCCCGCCCAGCCTGAGGCCCCCGAGGCTGCCCCCACCCCGGCACCCCTCAACTTTTTCGCCACCAGCTACACCGTCACCGCCCCGGGCAGCCAGAACGGCCTGGGCACCCTGCGCCGGGGAGACAAGGCGGACATTGCGGTGGTGCTCAAGGATACCGCCCTCACCACCGACGCCTTCCGGCTGGAGGACTACGATTTCAGCAAGCTCATCGACAGCTTTTCCGCCTGCACCCCCAGGGCGGAGCTGATCTCCTCCGGCAGTGAGCCGGTGAGCGTCAAAGTCACCTGCCCCGGCATCGAGTACAGCGGCACCGGCCAGAGCCTGAAACTCAGCGCTGCCCGCAAGGGCAGCGCCGACGCCCCCCAGACGGTGGAGGTCACCGTCTCCCAGGCGGAAATTTACGTCAAGCCGGAGCCCACCCCCACCCCGGCGCCCAAGGAAGTCCCCGCCCCGGTGATCCTCATCACCCGGTCGGCCCAGCCCAAGCCCCTGGCCGCCAAGGAGACCGCCGACATTGTGGTCACCTTCCAGAATACCGGCAAGACCAAGGCCCAGACCCCCGTGGTGAGCTTTTCCGCCTCGGAGGCCCTCACCATCCTCAACGAAAACTCCACCTTCCTTCTGCCCGACATCGAGCCGGGCAAGAGCACCTCGGTAACGGTGCGGGTGCAGGCCGCCAAGGAGATCCAGTCCGCCGGGCAGTCGCTGCAGGCCGACCTCAAGTTCAACTACGACAGCGCCGGCACCCTGGCCCAGGCCTCCACCTCCGAAAAGCTCAACCTCTCCGCCAGCGCCACCGGCGACGGCCAGAAAACCGACGCCGCCACCCCCAATGTGGTCATCCAGGACTTCAGCTACGGGGAGCAGGCCATCTCGGCGGGCGGGCATTTCAAGCTGGATTTCCGCTTCCAGAACATGGGCCGCCTGAAGATCGAGAACGTGGTGGTCAGCGTGGACGGCGGCGAGAACTTCGCCCTGGACGGCGGCACCAGCACCTTCTACTACGACAGCCTGGCCTCCCGGGGAGACCAGCGCCAGAGCGTTCCCCTCATGGCCCTGCCCACCGCCAAGAGCGGTGCCCAGCCGGTGACCGTCTCCTTCAAATACGAGTACGTGGACGGCAGCAAGCGGGCCGCGGCCTCCAGCGAGATCAAGCTGTCGGTGCCGGTGGTGCAGCAGGACCGCTTCCAAATCAACGCCCCCACCCTGCCCGAGACGGTGAACGCCGGGGAGGAAGTGGTTCTGACCCTCAACTACGTCAACCGGGGCAAGACCGAGGTCTCCAACGTGGAGGCGGTCATCGAGGGCAGCGGCTTTGAATCCCCCACCAAAAACCAGTATGTGGGCAACATCTCGGCGGGCACCAGCGGCTCGGTGGGCTTTGCCCTGACCCCCACCGACGCGGGCAAGCTGAAGGTGGTGCTCAAGGTCACCTACGAGGACCCCAACCTCCAGCAGCAGACCAAGGAGTTCCCGGTGGAGCTCACCGTCTCCGAGTCCGCCGACCCCGGCCTGGACATCGACCTGGAGGGCATGGACGAGCCCCAGGGGCCCGCCTTCCCCTGGCCGGTGCTGGGCGTCATCCCCGCCGCCGGCATTATCGCGGGCCTGGTGGTGGTCATCCGCAGAAAGCGCGCCGCCGCCAAGGCGGCCCCCGCCCCCGAGGCGGAGAATGCCGCCTGGGAGGACTGGGACAACGTCTTTTCCGACGAGAGCGACGACACGGAGGTGTGAGCCATGAACCATCAGGACCTGCTGCGGGTCTGCATCCAGAATCTGCTGCGGCGCAAGTCCCGGACCTTTCTGACCGTGCTGGGGGTGCTGATCGGCTGCTGCTCCATCGTCATCATGGTGTCCCTGGGCATCGGCATGAAGGAATCCCAGGACCGGCTGCTGGCCGAGCTGGGAGACCTCACCATCATCACCGTCACCGCCCCCCAGAAGGGCAAGGGCAAGAAAAAGCTGGACGATCCCCTGCTCAAGCAGATCCGGGAGATGGACGGGGTGGAGGCTGTCTCCCCCAAGCTGTCCATGGACAACTATACCTTCCGCCTCATCGCCGGGCAGACCAAGCGCTATGTGGCCGACTGGGTCTCCATTGTGGGGCTGGACACCGCCCAGCTGGAGCGGCTGGGCTACAAGCTGGACAAGGGCAGCTATCCCTCCCCCTCGGGGGAGGTGGCCCTGGGCCAGTACTTTGCCTACAACTTCCGGGACACCCTGCGCCCCGAGGGCTCCAACACCATCGACCGCTGGAGCGCGGGTTTTGACGACTACGGCCGGCTGCTGCCCCCGCCCGACGCCTACTTTGACCCCCTGCATGAGCCTCTGACCCTGGAGGTGGAGACCCAAAACGGCGCCAAGGTGACCTTTTCCCTCAAGGCGTCCGGGTCGGTGAAGGAGGACAACGCCAAGGGCTACGAGACCTCCGAGGGCATCCTCATGAGCATTGCCGACCTGCGGGCCATCCAGCAGAAGCTGAACGGCAGCACCGGCAAGCCCGCCCCCTACGAATCCCTGGTGGTCAAGGTGACGGATATTTCCCGGGTGGAGCCGGTGGAGAACGCCATCAAGGCCCTGGGCTACACCACCGAATCCATGGAGAGCATCCGCAAGCCCATGGAGAAGGAGGCCCGCCAGAAGCAGATGATGCTGGGCGGTCTGGGCGCCATTTCGCTGTTCGTGGCGGCGCTGGGCATCACCAACACCATGATCATGTCCATCTCGGAGCGGACCAAGGAGATCGGCGTCATGAAGTCCCTGGGCTGCTTTGTCTACGACATCCGGGTGATGTTTCTCACCGAGGCGGGGGTCATCGGCCTGCTGGGCGGGCTGATCGGCTGCGGCATCAGCTTCTTCATCTCGGTGATCGTCAACCTGGTGTCCATGGGGGGATTCTCCCCCGACAACCTGCTGCCCGCCATCCTGGGCGGCGAGGGCGTCAACCGCGTGTCGGTGATCCCGCCGTGGCTGTACCTGTTTGCCATTGCCTTCTCGGTATTGATCGGCCTGGGGTCGGGCTACTACCCCGCCAACAAGGCGGTGCAGATTCCCGCCCTGGAAGCCATCAAGAGCGAGTGATCTCCCTTTTTTCTCCCTATGAAACGGAAAACCCCGGCAGGAGCGAAAGCTCTTGCCGGGGTTTTCCGGATCCTTACCGGATGATGAGAAGAAGATAAGTAGAAAGAGAAGACTCTGGATGTCGGTTCAGGACATTACGCCTTCTTGCGCTTGCGGACAGCGGTGAAGCCGATCCACACCACGCACAGCACCAGCAGCACGCCGCTGCCGATGACGACGCCGTAGAGCAGCTGCTGCCACCAGGGCATGCTGGGCACGATCTCGGTGCCCACGGCGATGCCGTTCATGGCGTTGGAGTTGACAGTGGCGTAGCAGATGCGCTTGGCGGACTCCCGCATACGCCATGCCATGGTGGCGTAGTCGCCGGTGCCGTCGCTGTCGGGACGGAAGGCGTCGAACTGACCCTCGTGGCCGCTGCCGTCAGGAATGTCGCAGCCGCCGGTGTAGATGCCGTAAGCCAGCTCAAAGTAGGGAGAGTTGTCCTGGGCGCCGTTCATATCGGTGTACATGTCGGTGACGATGGCGCCCTTCATGCCGCACTCGCCGCGCAGGAAATCCTGGCCCAGGGTGCCGTCGGAGGGGCCTGCCATGGTGCCCAGACGGGCAAAGGAAGCCATGGTGCCGTAGGCGTTGCCTTCCTCAATGGGGATCTCAAAGGCGCGCAGGTAGATCTCGCGCAGGGCCTGCTCGCTGACCCAGACGGCCACACCGTGGCGGGCGGTCTCCTGGTCGTTGACGACGCAGTGCTTGTTGTAGACATGGACGCCCTTTTCCTCAATGCCCAGGCATTCGGACGCAGCCATCATGCCGGTCAGAGTGCCGCACTCGCTGTAATACTCGGCGGTACGGCCCAGATAGGCGCTGCGATGGATGTTGGCGCCGATGCCGTACAGGCCGGCCATACCGGACCAGATGCCGTCCTCACCGATGATCTTGCCCACACGGTAGGCCACGTCACGGTTGTAGGTGGCCGCAATGATGCCGTTGGCGGGGAAGGCGGTGGTCTTTTTGGAGCCGTTGGGATCGGCGTTCTCGTTCAGGCTGCCGTCGCTGTTGACGTTGCCGGCCTTGACCTCGTTGCGGTAGGCCAGGCCTTCCTTCTGGGCGTTGTAGGCGGCGTTGAAGCCGTTGGGGCCGTTCTCGTCGTTGGTCTCGGGCTTGCCGATGGAATCCACCATGGCAGTCATGTGGTAGCCGTTGGAAACCAGCTTGGCGGTCTCATTCCAGGACAGCTGATCCATGAAGGCATCCCACTGGGGATCGTCGTAATCCACGCCCATCATATCGATGAGGGTCAGGCCGGCGTCCACCTCATAGGCGGGGTAAGCCGTCTCGGCGGTATCCGCCGGGATGTCGATGCCGTATTCCACAGGGCACTGCTTGAGGATGTCCTGGGCCATCTGCTCGGTGGCGGTGATGGTGGGACGGCCGTTCTCCCGGTCGAGGGAGACGGTGCCCGCCCAGTCGGCGCGGTCATAGTACTTGACGCTGTTGTCGCCGCGGCCCTCATAGCGGTTGATGTCGGCGTAGTCGAAGAGGTTGGTGATCTCATTGCCGGTGGCGTCGGAGACCGAGTAGGTCTCGGTGTCCAGGGCCAGGGTGGTCTTCCAGGTCATGGCGGCGTCGCCGGTGCCCACCATGCGGGCGGGATCGGCGCCCTTGGCGGCCAGGATGTTGTTGACGGCCTGATGGGCGTTGGCTGCCGCGGTCAGGTAGTAGTCGCCGGGCATGAGCACGTAGGTGCCTGCGCCGTAGACATCGTAGGAGGTGAAGTACTTTTCATCCACAGAGATGGTGAGGGTCTGGGTCTGGCCGGGAGCCAGGATGTCGGTCTTGCCGAAGTTGACCAGCTCTACAGAGGGGACCTGGATCTGGTTCTGCTTGGCGTAGTCGCCGTAGGGCTTGGAGACGTAGATTTCCACGCTCTCCTTGCCGGAATACTGGCTGCCGGTGTTGGTCACATCGACGGAGACGGTGTAGGTGCGGTCATCGGTCTTGGAGACCTGGAAGTTGGAGTAGGCGAAGGTGGTGTAGGACAGGCCGTAGCCGAAGGGGAATGCCACCACCTGGGAGTAGTTGTAATCGCCCACGTTGGCGGCGCCCATGACGGCGTCCTCATAGCGGGTCTCGGTGTAGCGGTAGCCCAGGTACATGCCCTCCTGGTAGACGGTGTAGGCATTGAGGGTGGGCTCGGGCACGAACATGTTGCCAGCCTTGCTGGTGATGCCGTAGGTATCGGACTCCAGATACTCCTGGTAGCCGTAGTTGACGTTGACAGGGTCCAGGTCATGGCTCATCCAGAAGGTATCGGAGGTCTTGCCGGAAGGCCAACCAGATGCAGGCGCCGATGTCGTACTGAGGATCGGAGTTGAAGTCGGCGGACAGCATGCTGGCCGAGTTGATGATCATGACGACCTTTTTGAAGACGCCCTGATCCTTGAGGGCTTTCAGGCCCTTGAGGGTATCCATTTCCTTCTGGGTCAGGTGCAGGAAGTCGCCGTTGTAGCCGTCCACGGTGGTGTCGCGGTCCAGGTCGGAGCCCTCGCCGCCCACACGGCCGATGATGTAGATGGCGGCGTCGCCGTAGCTGGCGAAGGTGTCACCGGCGGCAGAGGTGACCATATCCCATGGCACACCGCCGATGTAGATGCCGCCGCTGCCGGCCCAGCCGGCGGAGTAACGGCGGAAGTGGATGGTGGGGTCATAGGGCTCGGCACCGTTGCCCATCCAGTCGCCGCCGTCGGGGGCCACGAACCAGGTGGTGGTGTAGTTTTCCTTCAGGGTGGGGTTGAGGGTCAGGCCGGCAGCCTCAAAGGCGGTGTAGTAGTCCACAGCCTTGGAGGTGTCCACCGAGCCGGAACCGGTGCCGCCATAGATGGGGTCGGCACTGGTGATGCCGAAGACGCTCACATTGCTGCCCGAGGCGATGGGCAGGGCATTGTTGTCGTTTTTCAGCAGAACGGCGCCCTCGGACATGACTTCCTCGGTCATCTTGGCGCCGGCGTCGATGAGGGATGCCAGGTCGTTATACTCGGACTTGAAGTACTCGCTGTCCTGGCTGGCGGCCTCCTCGCTGACCACGGTCTTGAAGGAGGAGGTGCCCAGGGCGCTGTTGATGGCGTCCACGTTCTGCATGGCGATGACACTGCCTGTGTAGGAGAAGCCGAACACCAGCGTCAGCGCCACGGTGCAGATCTTCTGCACCAGGTGAAGGGTATTCTTCTTCATTGGCTCATTCCTCCTTTTCCTTGACCTGCTTCAGAAAGACGTTGGCCACATTGACCACCAGCAGCGCCGCAAACAGCACGGTGCAGAGCTGGAACTGCCAGTTGAAGGTAGACGCCTGGATGCCGACCATAACGACCGACACATAAAAGTAGATGCCGTAGATGTAAAACAGCAGGGCGATGAAGTCGGCCAGGGCCAGCACCGCGCAGGCCCACTTGGCCGCCTTGGTGAAGCACAGGGCCAGCGCCGCCACCGCGCCCACCAGCATAAATCCGGTGGCCTGCGGTGCAAAGTACCGCGAACCGTTGTACAGCACCGTGTAGACAATGGCTGCGACGACCGTCACGGCGATCAGGGCCAGCGTGACGAAAAAGCCGTAGCTCTTGTCCTGGAAGAGACTGTTCTTCATTTCTGTTCCTCCTTGGTTGTTGTTGCGCACCGCCCCGCCCGCCGGACTTTGCCCCGCAGGCGGCCTTGCCTCCTTTCCGCCCGGGGCAGAGCTGTGCCGCCATTTCGTAAAAACTGTACAAAAAAATTGCGGCTTCCTCAATGGAAACCGCATAGTTGGTCGATTTTCTATCACAGTTGACACATTTTTTACACAGAACTCTCACAATCCCGGCCACCAGCGGCTCTGGGACGGGTCGAACAGCAGGACATCCAGATAGAAGATCCCGTTTTTCTGCTTGACCGCCAGGGAGCCGCCGTACTTGGCGGCGGTGCGCTGCATGCTGCGCATGCCGAATCCCTCATAGTCCCCGTCCCGCTTATCCCGGGGCAGGCCGTGGATCAGTTCCGCCTCGGCGGTGGTGGGGTTTTCGATGTGGATGGCTGCCATACCCTCCTCCTGCCGGACGGTGAGGGTGATGAACCGGTGGCCTTCGGGCATCTGTCCTGCCGCACGGATGGCGTTGTCCAGCGCATCCCCCAGCAGGCTGTACAGGTCCAGCGGGTCCACAAAGGCCAGCCCCGCCCCGTCGGCATAACAGGTGAGCTGGATGCCCCGGCGGCGGCACTGCTCTCGCTTTTCTCCCAGCACCACGTCCAGCACGTCGTTGCCGGTGTGGACCACATCCTCGTAGGTGCTGATACTCCGTTCCAGGGCATCCACCTGGTTGTCCGGCACCTTGCCCCGGAACTGGGACAGCAGCTGCTTGAGGTCGTGGTATTTTTCGTTGATCTGCCACACCCGCTCCTTGCTGGCCTGGTACTGGCTGTGCTGGCGGTGGACGATCTCCTGCATGGCCTCCACCCGGCTGGCCAGCAGCGCCCGTTCCATCACGCTGTACTGCACGATGAGCACAAAGGCATCGCACAGCAGGCGGTAGAGGTAGGTGCCCAGTTCCAGCATCCGGCTGTGGGGCATGCCATCCCGGTTCAGGCGGGTGATGCCCGCACAGAGCAGCAGCGCCGCAACGGAAAAGATGGCCTAGTATTTTCCGTCCGGATTGCTGTGGCCGTCCCGGGTATAGGGACGGAAGACGAAATAGGCCGCCAGATAGAACCCTCCATAGCAGACAAGATCAAACAACAACACCCCGGGGGTGGTGGCAGCCAGATCCCGGAAGAGGGGCGACTGGGGCAGATAGCGCAGGGCCGCCTTGAAGCCGCTGGCCATATCCTGCAAGACATAGCCCGACGCCGTGACAAAGAGGGTGGTCCACACCGATTCCCGGTAGCAGAACCAGACCAGCAGGTTGAGCAGGAGATACAGCACGGTGATGACAGCGAACTGGGCCAGCATCCCCAGGGCAAAAAACAGCCGGCTGATCCCCTCCACCGCCAGCATGCCCGCCGCCAGCCCCACAACCAGCCGGATGCCGAACCACCGCCGCCGGTCCAGAGAATAGCTGAAAACAAACACGCCGCACATGGCCTGGAACAGCAGCAAAGCCTGCCAGTGGGCGTCATACCAGGCGGGCATCAGGGCGTCCCCCCTTTGTACTGGGCCAGGGCCTGCAGGAATTCCTTGCGGCGGGTGCGGGTGATGGTCAGGCTGTCCTGCCCCACCAGCACCTGGTCTTTCTGCACCGCCCGGACATATTTCAGGTTGACCAGGCAGCTGGTGCTGCACCGGGCAAAGTGGGCGCCGGCCAGCTTCTTTTCGTACTGGGAGAGGGTCCCCCACTGTTTGAGGACTTCCGTCCCGGTATGGAGAAAGACATCGTGGGCCTGCACCTCAATGTAGAGCAGGCTCCCCGCCGGAATGCGCCGCAAAATCCCCTCCCGGGTCTTGACATCCAGCACCGGGCCGTCCGTCCGGGCGGACAGCGCCCGCAGGGCACGCTCCAGCTTGGCCGAAAAGGAAAAATAATTCACCGGCTTGAGAATGTAGTCGAAGGCCTGTACCGAATACCCCTCGATGGCATACTGGGCCAGATTGGTCACAAAGAGGATCATGACCCGGGGATCTTTCTCCCGGATGCGGCGGGCCGTCTCGATGCCCAGCTGGTCGGGCAGGCGGATGTCCAGAAACAGCAGATCCGCGTCCCCCCGGTAATCCTCCAGCAGGTCGAAGGCCCGGCAATAGCTCTCCACCTCATAAGTGAAATCGGCATGCTCCCGCCGGTAACGGTCCAGATACTCCGTCATCCGCGCGGTCTGCGCCTTTTCATCCTCCAGGATGCAGATCTTCATTCTGCACCTCCTCCACACTGCAATACCCATCCGTGCCGCAAACACGTTTTTTTCATCATATCACATTTCCGACGCTGTGTCATTGCTCTGTTCCCCCTGTCCGGGCAATTGCTTTTTCTTTTTTATAATTGCGCGCGCAACAATTATGTGATATAGTAGTAGTATCTTCCGCCGGACGGGTGCGTTCTCCGCGGGCATCCGCCCCGGTCCGGCATGCCGGGAAGGGGCTGTCCCGGCCTTTCTTCTGCCCGCAAAAGACGGTGTGCGCCCCCGCACACCGCTCTGTCCTTTTCCACTGCGGCGGCTGCCGTCCAACCAGGAGGAACCATGGAAAACACCCAACGTCAGGCTCTGTTCGAGAGCGTCCCCGTCCCCCGCGCCGTCGCCACCCTGGCGGTGCCCACCATTCTCAGCTCGCTGGTCATGGTTCTGTACAACCTGGCCGACACCTACTTTGTGGGCATGCTCAACAACTCCATCCAGACCTCGGCGGTCACCCTGGCCGCTCCGGTGCCGCTGGCTTTCAGCGCGGTGGCCAACCTGTTCGTCGCGGGCTCCTCCAGTATGATGAGCCGGGCCCTGGGCCGCAAGGATCTGGACACCGTCCGGCGCAGTTCCGCCTTCGGGTTTTACTGCGCCCTCTTTTTCGGGCTGTGTTTCTCGGTGCTGTACACCACCTTCCAGGGGCCCTTCCTGACCCTGCTGGGCGCCACCGACCAGACCTCCGCCGCCACCCAGGGCTATCTTTTCTGGACCACCACCTGCGGTGCCGCACCCGCCATCCTCAACGTGGTCATGGCCTATCTGGTCCGGGCGGAGGGCAGCGCCCTCCACGCCAGCATCGGCACCATGAGCGGCTGTCTGCTCAACATCCTGCTGGACCCGGTGTTCATCCTGCCCTGGGGCTTTGACATGGGGGCGGCCGGCGCCGGTCTTGCCACCTTCCGCTCCAACTGCGTGGCCTCCCTCTACTTTTTCGTGCGGCTCTTTGTCCGCCGGGGCAAGACCTACGTCTGCATCCGGCCCTCTGCCTTCCGCCCCGACCGGGAGATCGTGGTGGGAGTCTGCGGGGTGGGCATCCCCGCCTCCATCCAGAACCTGCTCAACGTCACCGGCATGACGGTGCTCAACAACTTCGCAGCCGCCTACGGCCCTGCTGCCGTGGCCGCCATAGGCATCGTCCAGAAAGTCAACATGGTCCCCATGTACATCTCCATGGGCCTGTCCCAGGGCATCATGCCCCTCATCAGCTACAACTACGCCGCCCGGGGCTACGGCCGCATGAAGTCGGTCATCCGCTTTTCCGCCTCCGTCAGCGTCTGTTTCATGGTGCTGATCTCCATCTTCTATCACTTCGCCGCCGGCAATCTGATCGCCCTCTTCATCGAGGACGCCGAGATCATCGGCTACGGCACCCGGCTGCTCTCCGCCATGAGCCTGTCCCTGCCCTTCCTCTGCTTCGACTTCCTGGTGGTGGGCGTCTATCAGGCCTGCGGCACCGGCCGGGTGGCCCTGGTCTTTGCCATCCTGCGCAAGATCGTGCTGGAGATCCCCGCCCTCTACCTCCTCAACCGCCTCCTGCCTCTCTACGGCCTGGGCTATGCCCAGCCGGTGGCTGAGGTCATTCTGGCCTGCGCCGCCCTCTTTGTGCTGACCCGGCTGATGCGCGGCCTGGACCAGTAAGCTTCCCGGTCCGCCCGGTCCCCGGCGGCAGACGCTGTCTCCTTTTCCGGTCCCCGCCAAAAAAGAAATCCCTCTCAAAATCTTTGCGTGCGCAAATTTATCATTGCGTGCGCAAAGATTTTGTGCTATACTGGGACTGTTCAATCCAAGCAGTCAAAGGAGCATTCACCGTCATGGAGCAAACCATCGCCAAATGGCTGTCAGTGGGCTTTCGCTACACCGCCATGCATCTGGACCGAGCGCTGGCCCCCCTGGGGCTGGGCAGCAGCCAGTACAAATATGTGCTGCGGGTGTGCGAGAATCCCGGCATCACCCAGGACCAGTTTTTTTCGCTGTTCTACGTCAATCCCAGCAACATCACCCGGGCGCTGGTGGCGCTGGAGAAGGAGGGCTTTCTGCTGCGGCAGCAAAGTTCCCGGGACCGGCGCACCTATCAGCTGTTCCCCACCGACCGGGCGCGGGAGGTCTATCCCACAATCAAAAAGCTCTGCAATGACTGGCAGGACCGTCTGCTGGCCGGGATCCCCCACGAATCCCGGGAATTTGCGCTCCAGGTGGTAGAGTCCATCGCCCTGCGCGCCGTGGAGGAAAACGAAAAGGAGGCTCCTGCCGATGAATCCCAGCCCTGATTCCGCCGGGCCCAATCCCCTGGGCGTGCGTCCCCTGCCCCAGCTTCTGCGCAGCTTTGCCATTCCCAGCGTGCTGGCCATGCTGGTGAGCTCGCTGTACAACATTGTGGACCAGATCTTCATCGGCAACGGCGTGGGGTATCTGGGCAACGCGGCCACCAACGTGGCCTTTCCCCTCTCCACCATCTGCCTGTCCATCGCCCTGCTCATCGGGGTGGGCGGCGCGGCCCGGTTCAACCTGAGCCTGGGCCACGGCGACCGGGACCAGGCACAGCGCACAGTGGGGGCCGCCGTCTCCATGATGGTGGTGCTGGGCCTTACCTACATGGTGCTGGTGGAGCTGTTTCTGTCCGTTCTTCTGCGGCTGTTCGGCGCCACCGCCGAGGTCATGCCCTACGCCATCGACTATACCCGCATCACGGCGGTGGGCATGCCGCTGCTCATCATCACCAACGCCATGAGCAATCTGGCCCGGGCCGACGGCAGCCCCCGGTATTCCATGACCTGCATGCTGCTGGGCGCCGTCATCAACACCATCCTCGACCCCATCTTCATCTTCGTCTGCCACTGGGGAGTGGCGGGCGCGGCCTGGGCCACCGTCATCGGACAGGCGGCCTCCTTCCTCATGGCGGTGAACTATCTGCGGCTGTTCCACAACATCCGCCTCACCCTGCCCGATTTCCGCCCCTGCCTGGGGGAGTGGCGGCGCATCGCCTCCCTGGGCCTGAGCAACAGCTGCAACCAGCTGGCCATCACCTTTGTGCAGATCGTACTCAACAACTCCCTGACCTACTACGGCGCCCTGTCGGTCTACGGCAGCGAGATCCCCCTGGCCGCCAGCGGCATCGTCATCAAGGTCAACGCCATCCTCACCGGCATCATTGTGGGCATCTCCCAGGGCACCCAGCCCATCATCAGCTTCAACTACGGCGCCGGGGAATACGACCGGGTGCGGGGGGCCGACGCCCTGGCCGTCAAAATCGGCCTGGCCATCTCGGCGGTGGGCTTTGTT
>JAHZHS010000056.1:0-9643 GCA_019420135.1 Oscillospiraceae bacterium
AGCGCCCTGCCGCAAAATGCGGCAGGGCGCCATACTGGCGGAGCAGCAGGGATTTGAACCCTGGCGGTGCTGTTAACACCCTACGAGATTTCGAGTCACGCCTCTTCGACCACTTGAGTACTGCTCCTTATGCGGGCGCCGGAGTGCGGCGCCGATGTACCTGAATATTATAGCAAACTTTGGATAGAGCGTCAATTCCTTTTTTCGGTACAAAGCCGAAAAGCGCCCCGGCGATTCGGGCGGACCGCTGGGGCGTTATGTCATTTTCGGGATTGGCAGCGGCGGCTCGGACAGGGTCAGAACTGAGCGCCCAGGGTGGCGGCCATGACTGCCTTGATGGTGTGCATGCGGTTTTCCGCCTCCTGGAAGACGATGCTCTGCTTGCCGGTAAAGACCTCGTCGGTCACTTCCATGGCATCCCGGCCGAATTTTTCTCCCATGGTGCGGCCTACCTCGGTGCAGTGGTCGTGGTAGGCGGGCAGGCAGTGCATGAACACCGCCTGGGGCCCTGCCTGGGCCATGAGCGTCCCATTGACCTGATAGGGGGCCAGGTCGTGGATGCGCTGGGCCCAGACTTCCTCCGGCTCGCCCATGCTGACCCACACGTCGGTGTAGACGGCGTCGGCGCCGGCCACATCGTCGGGGTTTTCGGTGAAGGTCAGGGTGGCGCCGGTTTCGGCGGCGATGGCCTGGCAGCGCTGCACCAGCTTTTCCTCCGGCCAGTAGGCCTTGGGGGCACAGGCGGTGAAGTGCAGGCCCATCTTGGCACAGCCGATCATCAGCGAGTTGCCCATGTTGTAGCGGGCGTCGCCCATGTAGACGAACTTGAGCCCCGCCAGATGACCGAAATGCTCCCGCAGGGTCAGGAAATCCGCCAGGATCTGGGTGGGGTGGAACTCATTGGTCAGGCCGTTCCACACCGGAACGGGGGAATACCTGGCCAGCTCCTCCACAATGCACTGGCCATAGCCCCGGTACTCGATGCCGTCGAACATGCTGCCCAGCACCTGGGCGGTGTCGGCAATGCTCTCCTTCTTGCCGATCTGGCTGCCCGTGGGGTCCAGATAGGTGGTGCCCATGCCCAGATCGTGGGCGGCGACCTCAAAGCTGCAGCGGGTGCGGGTGGAGGTCTTTTCAAAAATCAGGGCCACGTTTTTGCCCCGCAGCACGTCGTGGGGGACGCCCGCCTTCTTTTTTGCCTTGAGCGCGGCTGCCAGGTCCAGCAATGCCCCGATCTCCTCCGGGGTATAGTCCAAGAGCGTCAGAAAATCTCTGCCTTTGAAATCCATGATTCTTCTCCTTCCGGCCTGCGGCCAGGAAATTTGCGCCCCTCCGGCGCCGACGGGCGATAGTCCTATTTTAGTACGTTTGCCCCGCCGTTGCAAGACTAATATACACAAAAACTGCAAATAACCCCATATAACCGGGAAAAGAATGAATAAATATGCTTTCCTGCCTGCAAAAAAACGGCCGCTCCCGCCCCGGCGGATGCCGGGAAGGAAACGGCCGGGACGGGGCACGGAAAGAGGGGCAGGTCACAGATCCTGCTCCCGCTCCTGGATGAACTGCCACACATCCCCCACCGTGCGGCAGGGCTGCAGTTCCTCGTCCGAGATCTCCTCGCCGATGCCCTCGCCGATGTTCCAGGCCAGTTCGGTCAGATCCAGCTCGTCGGCATCCAGGTCCTCCAAGAGGTCGGTATCCTCGGTCACATCCTCGGGATCGCAGCTGAACTGCTCGGCCAGAATCTCCTGCAGATCTTCAAACGTCATCGTGAATCCCTCCAATCCATCCAGTCCGGCGTCCGCCGTCTGTTTCTGCTTTTATGATAGCGGCCGGGGGGCTGCCCGTCAAGAGCGGGAGCCACGGCGAAATGTACAAAAAAATCCCCGCAGGTCGGGCAACCTTGCGGGGAGAAAATTTTTGCGGCAGGGGAGGTTCAGGCCACCGGGGCGGCGGTGAACTGCTGCACCGCCCAGACGGCCAGGACGATGACGCCCAGCACGATGCGGTACCAGCCGAAGAGGGTGAAGCTGTGGCGCTTGACGTAGTCCATGAGGAAGCGGATGGCCGCGATGGAGACGAAGAAAGCCACCAGGCAGCCCACCAGCAGGATGATGACCTCATTGAAGGTGAAGACGTTGCCCTTGGCAAAGAACTTGACCAGCTTGAGCAGGCTGGCACCGGCCATGACAGGGATGGCCAGGAAGAAGGTGAACTGAGCCGCGCAGGGGCGGGACAGGCCGCAGAGCATACCGCCCAGGATGGTGGAGCCGCTGCGGGAGGTGCCGGGGATGAGGGACAGCACCTGCCAGCCGCCCACGGTGAGGGCGTTTTTGTAGGTGATGCGGGAGAGCTTGGTGACCTTGGGCGGGCGGGGACGGCGCTCGATGAGGATGAAGGCGATGCCGTAGACGATGAGCATGAGGGCGACCACGATGCTGTTGTACAGGTGTTCGTCCATCCAGTCGTCCAGCAGGATGCCCAGCACGGCGGCGGGCAGGCAGGCCACGATGATCTTGAACCACATGCGCATGATGGGCCAGCGGACAAACCGGGCGGCGCCGGTATCCCGGCCGTTGTCCCGGCAGAAGGGCCAGAGCTTGCGGAAGTAGAGCACCACCACCGCCAGGATGGCGCCCAGCTGGATGACCACCCGGAACATCTCCATGAAGTCGGCGGAGAGGTCGAACTGCAAAATCTGTTCGGCCAGGATCATGTGGCCGGTGCTGGAGATGGGCAGCCACTCGGTGATGCCCTCGATGACGCCGTAGGCCACGGCCTTGAGGATTTCAAACAAAAATTCCATTTTCCATGTACCCCCTGATTCTATGTTCCTATTTTATCACAGATTTGCGGGAAGGAAAGCCCCACACGCCGGTTTGTCCGCCGGCAGGGATGTAAAATTCTGCAATGCGGGCAGGACGGGGCATTTCCCGGGCAAACATTCTGTGAAACAAACAGCGGCAGCCGTTGCCGTTTTGACAAAATGCTCCTATAATAGGTAGCACAGGCGGCGCAGCAAGAGACCTTGCGCCGCGGAAGGGGAAAGGAAAGATGTATCACACCGTTTTGTTTGATCTGGACGGGACGCTGCTCAACACCATCGAGGACCTGGCCGACGCGGGCAACCGACTGTGCGCCGCCCGGGGCTGGCCCACCCACACGGTGGACCAGTTCCGCTATCTGGTGGGCAACGGCATCCCCAAGCTCATCGAGCGTCTGACGCCGGAGGACCAGCGCACCCCCGAAGTGCTGGACGCCGCCTATCACGACTTTGACGCCGACTACCACGACCACATGTTCGACAAGACCGCGCCTTATCCGGGCATGCCCGAACTGCTGGCCGCCCTTAACGCCAGGGGCGTGGAGATGGCAGTATTCTCCAACAAGGACGACGCCCTGGCCAAGGGGGTGGTGGCCCACTACTTTGACCCGTCCCTCTTTGTGCAGGTGCGGGGGGCCTTCGCCGACGTGCCCAAAAAGCCCGCCCCGGAGGGAACCCTGGCCCTGATGGCCCAGATCGGCGCCGACCCGGCCTCCACCCTCTATGTGGGGGACAGCAACGTGGACGTGGCCACCGCCAAAAACGCCGGGCTGCCCTGCTGCGGCGTGCTGTGGGGCTTCCGCACCCGGGAGGAACTGAGCGAGGCGGGGGCCGACTATCTGGCCGCCGACACCGACGCCCTGGCCCGGGTCATCCTGGGGGAGGACGCCTGACGCTCCGGCGGATAACTGTGATGACACATCCGGCCCGGCGGACCCTGCGGTCTGCCGCCGTGTGACAGAATATGAGGAGGTTGTTCTGATGATTCCGCAGCAATATCTTGATATGCTTGGTGCAAAGTCCGTCATCCGCACCCTCAGCGAGTGGGCCACCGCCCGCGGCGCCGAGATCGGCTATGACAATGTATTCGACTATTCCCTGGGCAATCCCAGCGTGCCCTGCCCGCCCCAGTTCACCGAGACGATGATCCATCTGCTGCGGACCGCCCGTCCCGTGGAACTCCACGGCTACAGCCCCTCCCTGGGCATTGCCTCGGTGCGCGCCGCTGTGGCTGACAGCCTCAACCGCCGCTTCGGCATGCACTACGGCCCTGAGCACATCTTCATGGCCAGCGGTGCGGCGGGTGCCATCGCCCACGCCCTGCGCTGCGTGGCCAACCCCGGGGAGGAGATCGTGGTCATGGCTCCCTTCTTCCCCGAGTACAAGCCCTACATCGAGGGCGCCGGGCTGAAACTGCACATCGTTCCGCCCCGGGTGGAGGACTTCCAGGTGGACCTGGCGGCCTTTGAGGCGGCTCTCGGCCCCCAGACTGCCGCGGTGCTCATCAACACCCCCAACAACCCCTCCGGCGCGGCCTACAGCAGCGAGACCCTCACCAGCATGGCGGACATCCTGAAGCGGGCCTCGGCCAAGTACGGGCGGCATATCTTCCTCATCTCGGACGAGCCCTACCGGGAGATCCTCTTCGGCGGACGGCAGATCAACTATCCCGCCAGATTCTACGCCGATACCCTGACCTGCTATTCCTTCTCCAAGAGCCTGAGCCTGCCCGGCGAGCGCATCGGCTACGTGGCCGCCAACCCCGACTGCGAGCAGGCCGACAAGATGGCGGCGGTGTGCGGGCAGATCTCCCGGGGCACCGGCCACAACTGCCCGCCCTCCATCATCCAGCTGGCGGTGGCCCAGTGCCTGGACCTGACCAGCGACCTGTCGGTCTACGAGCGCAACATGGAATTGCTCTACGCCGAGCTGAAAAAACTGGGCTTTGAGGTCGTCAAGCCGGACGGCACCTTCTACATCTTCCCCAAGGCGCTGGAGGCCGACGCCAATGCCTTCTGCCAGAAGGCCACCCGCTACGATCTGGTGCTGGTGCCCGGGGATACCTTCGGCTGCCCGGGGTACTTCCGCATGGCCTACTGCATCGACACCGAGAAGGTCCAGCGCAGCTTTGCCGCCCTGGAACGCTTTGTGCATGAGGAGTACGGCCGCTGAATCTCCGTGGTTGAAAGGCAGGGGCTTTTTCGTATATAATTAGGCACAAGCAGGACTGCGCCGCGCAAGCCGCGGCGCAGTCCTTTCCGGTTATGAAGAGGAGGTGCGGCAAATGATACGGATCTGTTTTGCGGAGGATGATGCAGCCATGGCCGCACAGCTGCGGCAATTTCTGGACCGGTACGGGATGGAACGGAGCCTGGAACTGGACGTGCAGGGCTTTGCCAGCGGGGAGGACCTGCTGCGGGGCTACGACAACGGCTGTGACATCCTGCTGCTGGACGTGGAGATGCCCGGCATGGACGGCATGGAGGTTGCCCGCACCCTGCGGCAGCGGGACGCCGGGGTGGTCATCGTCTTTATCACCAACATTGCCCGGTATGCGGTGCAAGGGTACGAGGTGGAGGCGCTGGATTTCATCCTCAAGCCGGTCAGTTATTTTGCCTTCAGCGTCAAGATGGACCGGGCGGTGCGCCGGGCCCGGCAGCAGGCGCGGCACACCGTTTTCCTGCAGCTGGCCGACGGTATGCAGATGCTGGACACCCAGGAGATCTACTACCTGGAGACCCAGAGCCGTATGCTCTACTACCACACCGCCAAGGGAGTGTTCCGGCTGCGGGGCAGCCTGTCCGCCGCTGAAAAGGAACTGGCCCCCTGGCATTTTGCCCGGTGCAACCAGTGCTACCTGGTCAATCTGCGCTACGTCAGCAGCGTGGTGCAGGACAAGGTCCAGGTGGCCGGACACTGGCTGGAGATCAGCCGCCGCTGCAAGTCGGCCTTTCTGGCGGCGGTGGCGGCCTACGTGGGAGGCGGTGCGTGATGACGGATCTTGTGGCGGCTTCTGCCCTGGAGGGGCTCTTGTACTGGTGCCCCGCCATGGCCTTCATCGACCCGCTGCGCCACCGTCAGCAGTATCCCCTGCGGGGAATGCTGGGACTGGCGGGCTGCATCCTCATGTCCCTGCTGCTCTCCCCCCTGGGGCAGGACCAGTGGGCCCTGCCCCGGCGGCTCATCATGGGCCTGTTTGTGGCGGCCATGGCCTACCTGTGTGCCAGGCTCTCCCCGGCGGGGGCGGCTTACTGTGCCGTCCTGGTGGAGGTCGCCGCCCAGACAGTGCACGAACTCTGGATGGCCCTGCAGGGGCTGCTGTTCGGCCGCACCACCCTGCCCTGGCGGCAGTACTGGTGGGTGGAGGTGCTGTTCAGCTGCCTGGTGTATCTGGTGCTGCGGTCCACGGTGGCCCGGCGGCTGCCCTACGAGGGACGCTACGAGCCCGGCCTGCTCCCGCTGGCCAGCGGGGGACTGCTGGCCCTGCTGTTTGCTGTGCTGTTTGAACTGCTCAGCCAGGGGGTGGGGGTGACCACCTGGAATGACGCCATCGTCCTGCCCGCGGTGCTGGGCCAGATCTACTGTGTGACGGTGCTCTGCCTGCAGACCGAACTGCTCAAAAAGCAGGAGATCCAACGGGAACTCAACACCCTCAACCTGTTGATGGACCAGCAGAAAAAACAGTACGCCAACGCCCGGCGCAGCGTCCAGCTCATCAACCGGCGCTGCCATGCCCTCAAGCTGGAAAACGCCGCCCTGCGGCAGGCGGGCGGTCTGCCCGACACCGAGCTGGAAGCTGCCATCGACAACTATGACGCCATGATCCACACCGGCAGCGAGGTGCTCAACACCGTCCTGACCGAGAAAAATCTGCTGTGCGAGGAGTACGGCATCCGCCTGACCTGCGTGGCCGACGGCACGGCCCTGGCATTCCTGGATGCCGCCGACCTGTACGGCCTGTTCTCCATCGCCATGGACAATGCCATCGAGGCGGTCTCCGCTGTGGCCGACACCGACCGCCGTCTGGTGGAGGTGCTGGTCTGCCGCCGCCAGGACTTCGCGGTCATCAACATCTCCAACCCGGTGTCCGGCAGCCCGGCCGCTGAGGACGGACTGTCCCGGCGGACTTCCTTCGGCCTGAAGGGGGTGCGGCGCATCGTGCGCCGGTACGACGGCATGCTGGACACGGATGTCCGCGACGGCATGTTCACCCTGCGGGTCGTCTTTCCCCTGGCGGAACAGACCGCCTCCTGACCGGACCGACCGTTTTTGCCTCCCGACCTTGTGCAGAATGCACAAGACCGGGAGACTTTTTTTGTGCCCCCAAAACCGTCTGTCCCGCCAAACCGACCGCTTTTCCCAAACCGGTTGAAGTGCCTTGCCCCAACCGCTACACTGAAATACGAAAAAATGGCGGCATGGCGGGCCGCCGCGTCTGTCTGACAAGGTAAGGAGAAGATACATGGAAAGCAAAGCAAAAAAGAAGGGCAGCGGCGTTGTGCTGTTCTCGGTTTTGTCGGTGCTGTTCGCCGTGCTGTTTGCGGCGGCCTGCGTCGGCAGCCAGCTGGCCTTTGCCAGCTCCCAGGCCGTGAACATCGCCCTGCAGACCTCCACCTTCGACACCCGGAACACGGATGCCGATGCAGTCTACTATGAGAGCGATTTCGACAGCGTGGAGGCTCTGGAAGCCCACGACCAGGAGATCGCCGAGCAGCTGACGGGGGAGGGTTCCGTCCTGCTCAAAAACGACGGCGCCCTGCCCCTGGCGGCAGGCACCAAAGTCAGCACCCTGAGCCATTCCTCGGTGGACATTGTCACCTGCGGCACCGGCTCGGCGGATATTGACACCTCCAAAGCCCCCACCCTCAAGGAAGCGCTGGAGGCCGTCGGCCTGGAAGTCAACCCCACCCTGTGGGATTTCTACACCACCGGCGCCGGCAAGGACTACGTCCGCTCCCCCGGCAAGGGCGTCAGCCTGGGCGACCGTGCCGCCTGGCATATCAACGAGGTGCCCGCCTCCGCCTACACCGACGATGTGGTTTCCAGCTTTGCCCAGTACGGTGACGCCGCCATCGTCACCATCTCCCGTGTGGCGGGCGAGGGCTCCGATCTGGAATACGGCGACTACACCGACGGCACCAACGTCCTGTCCCTCACCCAGGAAGAGCAGGATATGCTCAAGATGGCCAACGAACACTTCGACAAGGTCATCGTCCTCATCAACTCCACCAACGCCCTGGAGTGCGACTTCCTCAGCGACCCCGCCTACGGCGTCGACGCCGCCCTGTGGATCGGCTACACCGGCACCTGGGGCCTGAACGCCGTGGCCGACATCCTGGTGGGCAACGTCAACCCCTCCGGCAAGCTGGTGGATACCTACTGCTACGACAACACCACCGCCCCCGGCCTGGTGGGCTACTATGCCCAGGCCTACTCCAACTTTGACGAGAACGACACCGAGACCTGGTACTCGGTGGCCAACGGCGGCCTGGACGGCAACGGCTACTACATTGCCTACCAGGAGGGCATCTACGTGGGCTACCGCTACTACGAGACCCGCTACGAGGATGTGGTCATGGGTCAGGGCAACGCCGGCAGCTATGATTACAGCTCGGTGGTGGCCTATCCCTTCGGCTATGGCCTGTCCTACACCACCTTTGACTGGTCCGGCTTCTCGGCCGCCTACGACGCCGCCTCGGACAGCTTCCAGGTCAATGTGACCGTCACCAACACCGGCAGCGTGGCCGGCAAGGAGGTCGTCCAGGTCTACTTCCAGTCCCCCTACACCGACTACGACAAGCAAAACGGTATTGAGAAGGCCAGCGTCGAGCTGTGCGGCTTCGACAAGACCGAGCTGCTGGAACCCGGCGCTTCCGAGACGGTCACCATCACGGTGCCCCGCTCCGAGCTGACCTGCTACGATTCCGCCGCCGCCAAGACCTACATCCTGGACGCCGGCGACTACTACCTGACCGCCGCCCATGACGCCCACGACGCCGTCAACAATATCCTGGCCGCCAACGGCTACACCGTGGACAACGGCATGACCGCCGCCGGCAATGCCGCCATGACCTTTGCCTACAACAATCCCGCCATCGACACGGTGACCTACTCGGTCTCCGCCGCCACCGGCAACGAGATCACCAACCAGTTCGACAACGCCAGCCTGGACTACTACGGCGTGGAGGACACCATGACCGTGCTGTCCCGCAGCGACTGGCAGGGCACCTGGCCCCAGACCTTTGAGCTGGCCGCCAACGATGCCATTCTGGCCGACCTGAACATCTACCAGACCTACGACGGTATCGACGGTTCCACCACCGAGATGCCCACCATGGGCGCCGACAACGGCATGACCCTGGGCATGATGATCGGCAAGGATTACAACGATCCCGACTGGGATCTGCTGCTGGATCAGGTCACCTTTGAGGAGATGGCCGAGCTCATCGGCAAGGGCTATCACAACACCGCCCGCATGCTGTCGGTGTCCAAGCCTGCCACCACCGATGACAATGGTCCCCAGGGCTTCACCCAGACGCTGACCGGCATTTCCAGCTGCCACTGCGCTTACTCCGACGAGAACATCATGGCCGCCACCTACAACGTGGACCTGATGGAGGAGGTCGGACGCTGCATCGGCAACGACATGCTGGACCTGGGCGCTTCCGGCCTGTACGGCCCGGCCATGAACATCCACCGCACCGCCTACTCCGGCCGTAACTTCGAGTATTACTCCGAGGATCCCTTCCTCTCCGGCACGATCGCAGCCTCCGCGATCCAAGGCATCCAGTCCAAGGGCGTCTCCGTCTCCATCAC
>JAHZHS010000056.1:9687-12326 GCA_019420135.1 Oscillospiraceae bacterium
GCCAACGAGCAGACCATCCGGGAAATCTATCTGGAATCCTTCCGCATCGCGGTGACCGAGGGCGGCGCCAAGAACGTCATGAACGCCTTTGCCCGCTTCGGCGCCACCTGGTCCGGCGCCCACAAGGGTCTGATGACCAACGTCCTGCGTGGCGAGTGGGGCATGACCGGTTTTGCTCTCACCGACTTCTCGGGCAACTCCCAGTTTGCCGCCTACGGCATCATGATGAAGAGCTTCGACGTGGCCTGGGGCCTGCTGGCCGGCACCGACGGCTGGGACTCCAGCGCCGAGCAGTGGACCGATGACCTGATCAACCTCTACCAGGGTGACCCCGATATCACCCAGGCCATGCGTCAGGCCACCCACCGCATCCTCTACACTGTGGCCAACTCCAACGCCATGAACAGCTTCACCGCCGACACCCGCATCGTTTCCGTCACTCCGTGGTGGCAGATCGCCCTCATCGTGGTGGACGTGGTGCTGGGCATCATGACGGTGCTGTGCATCGTCAAGCTGGTACTGGCCATCCGCCGCAGAAAGGCGGCCAAGGCTGCCCAGGGCTGAGCCCCGGGCGGACGGAATTCGCGTTTTCCTTTCTTCTATAACATCACAAAGGCAGGGCTTCCGTGCGGGAGGCCCTGCCTTTGTGTATGCAGTTTTCAGGGCGATCACCCCATGGGCTGGATGGCACAGCGTTTCAGCGGCATCAACCGGAAGGCGGCGTAACCCTCGGCCAGCTCTCGCAGACGGGCGGCGGTGGCGGCGTCCGGCGCTTCCCAGGGGCAGAGGGTGAGTTCAAGCCCCCGCCCCGCCGTGCGGGCCTTCCAGATGCCCGCCGCGCAGCCGCCCCGCAGGATGACGCCGGGGTTGGCCACCGTCCTCCACACCGCCCGCTGCCGCTTTTTGTCGGGGAGAATGAGCCCCCGGTCCCGCAGGTCGAGGTAGGGGTCATGGGGCCCCAGCAGCAACAGGCGGTCGCCGCCGTCCCCGGGCAGGTCCTCCGCCGCGGCCAGGTCGGCGGCCAGCATCCGGCGGGCCTTGCCCTCCACCGTGACGGTGACCTGCTCCTGCTGGGGCAGGGCGTTCCACAGCCGGGCCGCCTGAGCGGGGGAGGCCCCCAGCCAGTCGGCAAAATCCCCCGGCAGGGCGGGGCCGTAACAGTGGAGGAACCGCCGGGTGAGCTCGGCGTCCCCGCCGCCCCCGAAGGCGGGCGGCTCCACTCCCAGCCACCGGCGCAGGGAGGTAAAGGTGGGGGTGGGGCCTGTCCGCTCCCCGAACACCACCAGCCCGGCGGCGGCGCAGGGCCGCAGCAGAAAGGACGCCACCGCCCCGCCCACCGTCTGCCGGTCGGGGTGGCCGTAGGGGGAGGGTGCATCCCAGACCGGCCGCTTTGCCGGGGGCAGATGGGGGCGCACTTCCTCGGCCAGGGCCCGGTCCAGGGTGTCCTTGCCGTGGATGGTGTCCCCGTCCAGCAGGCGGGCGGCGTCCAGCACCAGGGGCAGAAGATCGTTGGCGGTCATGCCCAGCTGCTCCAACGCCAGCCCCATGCCCCGGGTGTAGATCCAGGGCTCCTCTCCCGGATGGGGAAAGAGGGGCGCCAGGAACACCCCCGCATCCTCCGCGGGAAAGACCGCCGGCACCCCCCGCCAGCTCCAGGCCTGCAGCAGGGTTTTGTCGTGGTAGAGGGCGGTGTGCAGCGAGCAGACCGAGCAGTCCTCCACCCGGTTGAAGGCCGACGTCTCCCAGGCGCCGGGGGGCGAGTTCTGCATGCCGCAGGCCCCGGCGGCTTCGATCAGCCCGGCGGCGGGCAGGGGCCGGTCCAGATGATGGGCGTGCAGCCGCAGGGCACGCACCTTGCCGGGGGACAGTTCCATGGTGGGCTCCTTTCGGGGTAAAATTTAGGTAAAAAATGAGCTTCTGTCAAAATTATAGCGCATTTGCGGGGCAAAGGTGCCGGATTTCTCCCGTCGTTTTTGACAAAAAGCAGGCGCGAAAACCGTCGAACCGGCTTCGCCGCAACAATAGTGCAAGCCCCGTGCCCCGGGATGCGCCAGGGGGCGGGTTTCGGGCCCTGACGAAAAATCCATTCAAAAACCCGGCCCGCTGTGATAAGATGGAAACCGTTGCGGGCCGCCGCGGACGGCGCGCAGATCACAATATATAGAGGAGCGATCTTGTGGAAGTTGCCTATTTGCTGCCTGGCCAGGAACGGTGCGTTCCCTTTGCGGCCAACAAGAGCGGCCAGAAACGCATCGAGTATTCCTATTGTTCGGAGCGGGGAGAGTATTTCTCCTGCGTCTGCCGCAGCGTCGATGAGGCGCGCGATCTCTGCGAGGACTGGCTGGCACGCCGGGAACGCTACTGATCGCCCTACCACAAAAGTCTGACTGAAATTGAAACAGCCCGGCCCCTGGGGAAACGTTCCCCGGCGGCCGGGCTGTTTTTTGCACAACAAAGCGGAGCCGTGCCCGCGCCGGCCCTCGGGAGGAGGGCGGACGGGGTGCGGCTCCGCTTTGGAATGGGAGAAAAGATGGCAAAAGAATGGGTTGGCCCTGCCTTGGGACATGCTTGCGGTCGGGGGAGACCGGGCAGGGCCGGGAACATCAGGGATTCAGCGCCGGGGGAAAATCAGTCCTCCG
>JAHZHS010000057.1:0-1409 GCA_019420135.1 Oscillospiraceae bacterium
TTTTTGCTGCCGCGCCCCGTGCGGTCGGGGTCCGCGCTCAGGCGGAAGCCGCCGGTCTTTTTGCCTCTGGAGGAGGCCGCTTTCCGCTCGGGGTGCCGCTTGAGGACGTTCTCCATGGCCTTGGCCACGGCGTCCTCAGTGACCTCTCCGGCAGCCCGGGCCTCGGCGGTGGCCAGGGTGACGGCATCTGCCACCATTTCCGGAGCCACACCGGCGGCATAGGCGGCCAGCTGGCTGCGGGCCTGGAGCAGGTCGGACTTCAGCTTCTCGTTTTCGGCAGCGGTGGAAGAAGGTTCCGCCGGGGCGGGTTCTTCCTCCTGTGCCGGTTCCTCCTTCTCAGGCTGTTCCTTCTCAGGCTGCTCTTCTTCCTGGGACGGGCCGCCGCCCTGTGCCTCGGGGTCATCCTGCCCGGGCTTGGTGTCCTCCTGCTCCGGCTTCTTTTCCTGGTCCTGCTTGGCATCCCCGGCAGAATCACCGGCAGCCTTGGTCTGTTCGGCCTTCTTGTTGGGGTCGACGGGCTCTTTTTCGGTCTTCTTCACGATTGTCTCCTTTCTCTCCTGCGCGGAGATGGGTTTGGGGTATAAAAATTGCCCGCCCCGGCCTCATGCGGCCAAGGTGGGCATAAAAAAGCGCCTTTGCATTCGAGTGCAAAAGCGCATACTGAAAATCATGCAGGGATGCAGCGATTTTCAAATTTCTTGTAGGCGTCCAGATAGAACCGGTTCTTGTCACCATCATAAGTGATTTCATAGTACATGCCATCCAGCAGTACAGTACTGGCCATGGCTTTGTTGTTCTGAAGGGTCTTGCACTGCCACACGATGAACACATCTTCCGGCCGAATGCGTTTGCCGTCAGTCGGATCCAGATGCTCATTGGTGTAGTCGGACACCATCTGCCGAACGCGGGCGGTAAAGTCTTTCTCGTTCATGGGGTTCTCCTTAATTTTTGCAAAAAAAAAGCACGGTGCTGTATGCATCGTGCTTTGGGTGTTCAGCGTTCTTTTCTGTTGAAATCGTAATGAATATCGGGGTCATACTTGCCATAGGACCTTTTGATTTTTTCTTCAAACTCTTCCTGGGCGCGCCGGTTAAAAGCCGCGCAGGCTTCATCATCATTTTGCAACACCGGGTCGCTCTGAAGCGCTTGCATCATTTCTTTTGCTGTCGGCAATGCCATGTACTCACTCTTGGTCATGTAGCAGACTCCGAATATAGTCATAAAGGTCAGGATTCACTACTCCAGATGATTTTCTCGATTTGTTCCGGCGAAACGGAAAAGAGCTCGCAATCGTCCTTGTCGGGCAAATCGTACTCGACATAAATCTCATCGGTTCCCAGGACTTCCAGTACCGTTACCTCTCTGCCATCCTTCAGCAGAACCACATCCAATTCTTTTGGTGTCAAGAA
>JAHZHS010000057.1:1419-6702 GCA_019420135.1 Oscillospiraceae bacterium
CTCGTCAAACGTGGATGCTCACTCCCGTCATCAACAATCCAACCCGTTTTGACGGTTGCCTGACGCCCTGTCGGTCCTGTCAGAAGCATCTTCACCTCATAAGGCTGACCGTGTTTCTGGGGCGTTCTCTCCGTTGCTTTCCAGTTATTCAAGCCTTCCCGGAAAGCCGATGAAAGATCCCGCGCGTTTTCTTTAGTATAACCCAGTACATCCCGGAACACAACAGCTTTGCTCCCTCCTTTAGGATGATCTGGGTTCAACAGATAATCCAGCAACTTCTTGTCAGAAATCTCTGCTTTGTCTCTGTTGGGAAGCAACTCCTTTTCCGAGGTTGCAAGATTTTCCTTGCGGAACTTTGCGAATTGGTCTTTTTTCTGTTCTGCCTTATATGCAGTTTCTCCACCCGGCAGGTCGTTCCGCTCCCGCCATCTGTCCCGGCGCAGTACGTCACCGTGCTCGTTCACAAACTCACCCAGGGCCTTCTGGTCCCGGCGTAAGGAAGCCCTGTACTCCTTCACCCGATCCGGGTCCTGGGTTCCTTCCGCAAGCCGCTTGTCCTCACGCACCTTCAGCTCCATACGGCGCTGTCTGGCCTCCAGCTTGCTGGTGGCCTCGATCTTCGCCTTGTCCATGGGCTTGGGCCGTCGGCTGACCCCCTCGATCCAGGTGGTGAGGATGTGCCGGCAGTTGGGATGGAACAGCCCGGCCCTGACCGCCACGCTCAAAAGCAGATAGCTGCGGCCGTTGCGGCTGACGCCATAGCTGCCGCCGGGGGTATGCTCCCCGCTGTAAGGCTGCCATACATCGTCAATGTAGACCAGCCCCTGCCAGGGCAGGCAGGTATCGCTGCATGCACCGTACTGACTGACCAGCACCGTGTCGATGCCCATGCGCTCCCGCTTCTGGGCCTCTCCCAGCAGCATGGCCCGGGTGTTGGAGGTGCGCAGGGCCATCTCAGCATAGGTGGCGATGTTGACCCGACGCCCGTTTTTGTACCGGATGCAGGTGATGCCCTGCGCAAGGAAATCCTTGACCGCCAGATCCACCGCCTGCTGCATGGTGACCCCGCCGGTGGTGAAGGCTGCGTCCGCCCGCAGGATGGTGCGTCGGTAGACGTCGTCCATGTACCGCAGGGCAGCCTTCTGCACGTCGGCCTCGATGGCGGACATCTCATCAATGAGCGCCCCAACCTTCTCCCCGTTGACCCCGAAAAATGCCTGCTCGCTGCCGTCCGCCTCGGCGAACTGCTCCTCCAGCAGGGCGCGGGTCTCTGTGTCGATGCGGGTGGAGAACTCGTCCGCAATGACCTGGTTCTGTTGGCGGAACCGGTTCACACTGCGCAGCTTCTCGGCCTGCCAGGCGGGCCAGGATTCCGGGACGCCGTTCTGTCCACCCTCGGCTTTCTCCTGGCTTTTGTGGGCGGTCAGGTTACGCTTGAGGGACTGAATCAGCCGCAGTTCCAGGTCGGCAAAGAGGTCGGCGATCTCCCGGACCGTCATTTCAGGCTATCCCCGCCCAGGGAGGGCTCCTCCTGCTGAGTAATGCCCCGCTCAGCCCGGATGCGCGCCACCTCGGCACTCTTCCAGTCCTCGTCCTTGCTGGAGCCCCACAGCTCGTCCACCTGGGCCTCCACGCTCATGATGCCGGTGGTGGAGGCGTTGCCCACCGTCCTGACCCGGCTGTCAAAGTCGGGCGCGCCATACTCTCCGAAGCTGACGGTGGCCTCATAGCGGTCCGGGGCTCTGCTATCCAGAATGTCCTCCGCGGCCAGAGCAGCCTCGGCCAGACGGGGCAGGGCCTGCTCCAGTGCGCTAGTGATGGCGTTGCGGGTCATGCCGGTGACGTCCTTTTTCTCCCGCTGGGCGTCGGCGCTGGACATTTTGCCCACGTCGATGCCCAGGGTGGCCGGGCTCATGATGCCCTGCAGGCAGAGGTCCAGGGTAGCGGTATAGCTGGCCACAAAGGCCTCGTAGCGGATTTCCGGCTGCACCGTGTCGATCTTGTTCTCGGCGTTCTCCCGGGTGTCGGTCTCCAGCTTGATGAACTGGGTGCCGAAGGCGTTGACCCGCAGCAGACTGCCGTCCTTCTCATTGCGGGGAATCAGGCTCTCGGGAATGTACTTCTGCACCCGCCCCGCCCGCACGGCGTCCAGCCACTGGCTGATGATCTCGTCGTGGGCGTCGAAGGCGTCGGTCTTTTTGTCAAAGATGGACTGTCCGCGGCCCCGCCACCGGGCGCTGGGCCAGAACTGCAGGGGCACCGCCAGCATGACCCGGGGGTCAAAGGAGACATTGCACAGCCCTGCGCATTCCTCCTCGTCGGAGAGGGGCAATTCCTTTCCGTCCTGCTCCAGACGGTAACCCACGCTGCCGGGTTCGTAAATCTCCCGGAGCATCCGGCCCCGCTCCCCCACCGGCGAGAGAAACTCCACCGCGCAGATCCGGCCGTGCCTGCGGCGGTACTCCACCCGGTCGGCACCCCAGAACTCCAGGATAGGCCCGTCGGCCCCAGCAGGGTCGAGGCTGATCTTGAACGCCCCGTCCCCGGTGACCAGGGTGTCGGCCACCGCCTGACCTACCAGATCCGGAAAGGCATTGTCATCGGCGATGGCTTTCCAGCGGTCGGCCGCCCGGCGGTTGTCCCCGAAGTCCAGGTCATCCAGGTCGGACCGGACCAGCCCGGCCAGCGTGTCTACCATGATGCCCGGCAGCCCGCTGTGGGCCTTGCGGATGGTCTCGCTCTCTGGCGCTGCCGCCCAGAACCGCGCCTGGCCCACGGCGTCCTCCCCCAGAAGCCGGAACAGCTGATCCAGCTCGGAGGCATCGCCCCGATACCAGATTCGGTTGCGCAGCACGTTGGTGCCGTGGCTCACCGGCTCCTGAATCGTCAGGCCACGGCCGGCGGCGGGCTGAATCTCCAGCCAACTGCGGATCATTTGCTTCACCCTTTCCATCCATCTCATGAAATCGCCCCTATCTTGTCTTTATACGGCAGCCAGGCATACTGCTCGGCGTTGATCGTGTGGTCGTTGCGGTCCTCGGGCAGGTTGTCCTTGTCCTCCCGCCAGCTGTATGCATCGTACTCCCGCAGCATGGGCGCGCAGCTTTCCCGCACAATCAGATGCGCCCCATGGGCCAGCCAGCCGCTTTCCAGGTTGATGCGGTCGATGACCGGCATCTTCTTCCAGGCGGGCACAAAGTCGTAGATACAGCCCTGCTGCCGCCGGTACTTGACGCACTCGGTGATGGTTGCCTGGTCGGCGGAGTCGATGTACACCACCCGGGCAAAGCCCCAGGCGGAGCGCTGCCGTTCCAGAAATTCCACCAGCAGCGGCGGGATATCGCTGGGGGCCAGAGGCGCCAGCCCCTGCCGGGCGCGCTCCTTATTGGAGTGGACCTCGGCGGCCAGCGTCACCTTGCGCCGGTCGGTGAGGATGCCGTCAAACACAAAGGCGAAGGTGTCCTCGGTCTGCTGGCTGTAGCTGGTGTCCACCCCGCAGGAAAACTGTACCCAGCGGGGCGCATTTGGAGCAGCCAGAAGCGCCCGCAGCTCCGCCGCACCTATGAGGTTGGCGTCGGTCAGATGGAATACCAACCCGGTAGCCCGCCCGCGCAGGCCCAGCACCTTGTTCTTGTAGAGCTTTGTCCCCGGGGGCACCATGCTGAGAATGCGCTGGATCTTAGCCGTGGACAGCCCTGCATTGTGCTCAAACGAAAAGAACCAGTGAACCCAGCCTTGCTTGGGTTCCTGGTTCAGTTCCTTCAGGATTTCCGGCGGTGTGTCCTTCTCCCATTTGGGAAGGGGCCGGCTGTGATTGATATATTCGGCATAGACCGGCAGCCCCGGATCGTCGGGGTTGAGGGTGGCCAGCAGATAGTCGCAGCGCATGGAGGCCTCGCGGACAAACTCCATGTCGGCGATGTTGATCTCGTCGATGTACAGGCATCCGTACTGACCGCCCAGAGCTTTTTTCCAACGGGCCTTGTCGGCATAGCCCAGGACGTAGATCTTCCGGTCTCCGCCGGAAGTGTGCAGGATCAGATGGGCCATACGATCCTTGCCGCCGCCCTGGGGCAGATACTCCACCAGATCACCGAAATCATCCAGAATGCCCAGCTCCTTGGTGATGATGTTCTTCTCCACGGTGCCTTGGTCCAGCCCTGCCAGAACGTGCAGCCGCTGGGGGCTCTCGGCCACCCGCAGCATGAACTTGAACAGGCCCACAGTGGTTTTGCCCGCGGCGGTGGTGCCTTCCAGAAACTCCACCGGCGCCCGGCAGCGCAGAAAGTCCTTGTACTTTTCCGACAGGATCAGATCAGTCATCGGGTGCGCCGTCCTTCAGCTGGGCCAGGATGCCGTCCAGTTTGCCGGTGTCCAGCTTACCCAGCTGCAGCCGGTCGGTGAAGAGGCCCAGATGCCGCCCCAGCAGCTCCAGAGCCTTGAGCTTGTCTGCCATGCGGATCTCCCGCTCAACGCCCATCTCTCCCATGTTCTTGACCTTGATGGACTGCACCGCGGCCAGATCGTCCCGGCTGGCGTCATCCTTCAGAGTGGCGTCGTCCGCGTCGATCAGATCCCCGGCGTTGGCAAAGGCGATGCGGGCCAGCTCCAGCACCACCCGGTCGGCGTTGACCCCGGTACGACGGGAGCGGTCGGCCATGGAGCGGGCAATTGCTTTTTGAATTTGAGGTTTTTTCAGGTTTTCGGCACCGATGGAGCCGGCCGTTTCGGGAGAGTACCCCGCCCGGATGGCCGCCTGGGTGGCGTTCAGGTCGATGAGGTACTCCTCACAGAAACGTTTTTGCTTGGTGGTCAAACGGATGGAGCCTCCTTTCAGTAAAGTACAGACAGCCTTTTCTAACGCATGAATTGATGCTATGATAAAACTGTATATGCAAAAAATATATACCAAAAAGGATGTGTGCGTATGAGCAGGCTGTCTTTTTCTCAAAGAATGGGATTTACACCGAGTAAACCGCCCTTGCAAGTTGATTCTTTGGACGATAAAACCAGACTGGATTTGTGGAATCTTTTTTATACATACTTTGATTCTGTGATAGGGAATAAATTCATAGATGATCTCTCCGCTGAGAATAATACATTTTGCACCCGCATCTGGATATACATTTTACAATCAGATTTGTCAGAGCTTTATCGTACCAATCAGATTGAAGTTGCAATCAATAGTTATATAAGATCCGACTCCACACCATGGTATAAAGTTCTGGATTTTTTTGAATATCTGATTCAGGAGAGTGATGAACTCCACAGCTTTTTTTCACG
>JAHZHS010000057.1:6712-12303 GCA_019420135.1 Oscillospiraceae bacterium
CAACAACGTCGGTTACCGTGTGATTAGCGATCAAATCACTCCCATTACCAATCAAACAGAACTTGAGGCAATCAATGCTGCATTAAATCTTTCATCCCCTTTTGATGGAGCCAAAGAACACATTGCCACGGCGCTCAAGCATTTTTCCGACAAAAAGAATCCGGACTATAGAAACAGTATCAAGGAATCCATTTCTGCTGTCGAATCTGTGTGCATGGTACTTGAAAACGATCCTTCTGCATCACTGGGGCAAGCCTTGAAGCATCTGGAAGACCATGGAGTCGTCATTCATAGCTGCTTGAAATCCGGTTTTTCCAAACTATACGGATACACCAGTGATGAAGGTGGCATTCGTCATGCCATGATTGAAGAAAGTGCTGCTGTCTCTCAGGAGGACGCTTTGTTTATGCTGGTATCCTGCAGTGCTTTCTGTCATTATCTACAGCAAAAAGCCAGCAAAGCAGGCCTAATATAAAAATCCGCCCGGCAGCGCAGAGGACGGAGCATCCTGGTCAAACATGTGTGAGTCTCTCCCCGCCTGCCGGGCGGTGCCGTGTGCTCGCAGGGCTGCATACGTCAGGCAGCCGAACACGGCATGGATCCCGGGCCTCCCTCCTGCGGGAAATCCGGGCATGAAAAAGCCCCCGGCAATGCCGAGGGCGGAGCGATCCGGCTTGGATGGCCACGACGCGCATGCAGACGCGCAGCCGGATCTGTGGCAAGGAGGTATCAAATATGGTCTGCCCATACTGGATACACATTTTTGCGGCCAGGGAACTCCTGTCCGATGAAAAAGGAATCGGCGGGACTGTTTCTATCCACAGTTCCATAGTATCAGTTTAACACCTGTAAAGGTGGACTGAGCTGTACAATTTTCAGATTTTCGATTGCCTTCTTCTGTGCTTTCAGCACCCAACTCTCGGAGATGTTCAGCCGGTTGGCCGTGCGCCAGACGGGCAGGCCATCAATGTATCGGGCTTGCAGTACATTTTGCTGCAGAATGCTGGGCAGTGCCTGGATGGCGCTCTCTATGCTTTTTCGGATGGTCTCGGATTGCTGCAGCTGTGCCTGCAGTTCTCGCTGATATTGATCCAGAAGCTCGGCACACTGCTCAATTTTAGAGCCGTCCGGACTGTCACCTCCGAACACCGGCTTCAAAGCCTGGGTGGTGGACTCTGCCCTGCTGCGCACTGACCTGATGCGATCCCGCAGGCGAGTTTCCTCCCACAGTGCCTGGCGGTACCGCCGTAGCCAAGCGACTTTTTCCTCATAGGTCATCAGGGGTCACCTCCTTCCACCCTCGCTACCACCCGGCTGACCCGGCGCAGCACTGCGCAGCCATGGAGGCTGCAGCCGTTCTCGAAACCGCAGCCGAGGCAGGCCTCGGGGCGGCGCTCCACGGCCAGGCGCTGGAGCTGGCGGGTCATGCCGGGCGGCAGAGGCTCATATGCCACGCAGCGGCTGTTGGCAGCGTCAAATCTCAGGTTCTTCGGCATGGTCGTTCCTCCCCTCGTATTCATCCATCATGGCGGCCACATCGTACCGCCAGTTCACCCGCAGGCGGCGGGCGGTCACCGGGCGGCCGTGCTCCCGGCACCAGTCCTCCGGGATGCTCTTGCGCCCTCCTGCGATGGCCTGCCGCACAAAGTCCAGCACATCGGCGGCGGGCAGTGCATATGTATGCCCGGCCAGGCGGTAATTCAGCACCACCAGCGCCTGCAGGCTCCGGCGGACGGCAGCGTCTGCCATGTCCTGCAGGTGCTTTTGCTTTTTGTATGCCCCCTTGTCCGGGTCGAACCGGCCGAACAGGCTGGTCAGTGCCGCGCTGCGGGTGCCCACCGTCTTGAGCTCCAGCAGGTAGAGCGACGGCGCCCGGAACAGAAAGAAATCACAGATATTGTCCTGGGCGAACCGGATGCCCTCGGCCTCGCTGCCGCCGTAGTAGCTGATGGGACTGTCCCGCAGCCGGTAGCACCAGGCTTCCGGCGGAACACTGGCCTTGAAGTCTCTCTCGAATCGCTTGCCCTCCATCATGTTGCTGCAAACCTCCTTGTGTGCAATGCTTTGGAGGGCCGCGCCCGCGGTAGGGTCGCAATAGTGTTCGGCGTTGCGCCAGATCACGGGCGCCTCCCTCCTTTCCTCATTCACTGCCGTCCGGGCTGCCGTCAAAGACGGCGTTCCAGTCCCGGTCAAATACGTTCTTCATGGGTTTGGGACTCTCGCCGCTTCTAGCCTTCATGCTGCCGGATGTGGCCGCCTTGCGGGGGCGGCTAGCTGCCCGGTACCCCGCCGCATCGGTCACGCCCAGGCGCCGGGCGTCCTGCAGGATACTCCGGGCATAGGCCCAGCGCCCGCCTCCGTAGTCGATGGCCCGCTCCATGGCCAGCAGGACCAGATCCTCCGCCGCTCCCTGGGCCATGACGTCCGCCACCTCCCGCCGGAGGTAACTGCCCACCGGCCCCACGTTGTCCGCCCAGAAGGCCAGCGCCTGCTCCCCCGGCCCCGTCGTCGTTGTCGTCACTGCATCAGGACGACGACGATAGGAGGAGTCCTTATCTTTTTCATCTTCTTTTTCTTTTTCATGTTCTTCTTCCTCTTCTTTTTCTTCTTCTTGGGTTTTTACATCTTGTTCACAACCGCCGCTGCCTTTCCGAGGTCTGCCGCCCTTAGCACCGTTCCGCCTTCCCCGTTCGCTGGCCTTTTGATACTTTCTTTCGGTGGAATCACTGCCGATGCGCAGGTTTTCAAAGGCCAGCTGTTCTTTTTCATCCAATTTGGAAGACTCGGCACCACGTTCCGCGTAGTCCATAGCGGCAAACAGCACATTTCTGATCTGCTCCGGAGAGAGCTTCATCAATGTGCGCCGGGATGAAAAGAAGATGGGAAAGTATGCCCGCGCCATGTCCACCTCACTTCCGGCCGTCGCCGGCCTCGTCAAAATGGCTTGCCATCATGTCGGCGGTGTGCAGCCAGAAGGCCAGCGGCATCTGCTCCACCGCGCTGCCGTAGGCGTTGCGGGTGGAATCGTCAAAGGCCCCCATATGGAACCGGATGGCCACCGCCTCCTCCGTCGTCAGGCGCATGACCCGCTCAATGAGAAACACGCTCTTTTCCCCGTGGCCGTAGGCGAACACCTCATTGACCACATAGAAGGGGTACTTCTCCCATTGCCCCTGCTCGTTCTTGCGGTTGCGCATCTCCACCCCGTAAAAGTTTGCCTTGCACACGTCGTGCAGCAGTCCGCAGACCGCGGCGGTCTCCTCGCTGAACCGGGGCATGCCGGGCACCTCGCTCATGCGCTGCCGCAGCTGCAGCAGCCGGTGCCAGACGTTGACGCTGTGATGACACAGCCCACCCTCAAAGGCGCCGTGGAACCGGGTGGAGGCTGGTGCCGTAAAGAAGTCGGTGCTTTCCAGCCAGGCCAGCAGCCGGTCGGCGCCGGGGCGGTGGATGTTCTGGGTGTAGGCCTGTTTCCAGTCCTCTTTCGTGTAATGTTGTGCCATCTCTCAGCCCTCCTTGCCAAAGAAAGCCTCTTCGTCCCCGGAGTCGTCGGCAGGCAGCAGGGTGGCCTCGGGCTGCGGGGCGGAAGGGATCGTCACGGCCGGGCGGCTGCTCTGGTTCAGCCGGGGCGCGGCAGGGGCTGCCGGGGCATCGGCGGGAGGGTCGTCAGGCAGCTCGGTGAAGGGTGCCTCCACCGGCTCCTCAAAGCCCCGCTCCTCACTGGCGTACATGCCGCCCAGCCGGGCCGGAAACGCCTCCCGCAGCGCCTGCACCAGCGCCACCTTGCGGATCATGGTGGCAGGCTTGCTCGACCACTGCCGGTTGGGTTTGCCGTCCTTTTTGCGGACAATGTATTCCTCCAGGCTGCACTCGATGGTGCTGGGATGGGTGTGGTCCTTGCGCCAGACCCTCGCCCAGCCGCCCACCAATGTCTCCCCCTCCAGCACAAGAGCACCTTCCCGGTGCTGCAGCGCGCCGTCAGCGTCCAGCACCACGATGCCCGCCTCCTGGCCGTCGAAGTTGGGATCGGCGTCGGCCCGCTTCTGGAAGGCCTCCTTGCCGGTCACCATGGTGGCGGCATCATTGCCGTACTTGATGCAGTAGGCCTCCCGCAGCCAGGGGTCCAGCCCGGCGTTGGCGCACATCTGCATAAAGGTGACGATCTCCTGGTCGGTCACCCGGTCAGGATCGCCGCTGACCAGGTACTTCTTCACCATACCCGGGTTGAGTCGGATGGTCTTTCCGTTGGCCTGGTAGACCACCTTCTGGGCCTTGTTCTTTGCCGCGGCATCCTTCTTGGGTGCCAGAGTATTGCCGTAGTTTGCCATTGTGTTTCCTCCTTTGTTTTATCGTGCGGGGCTGGGCTGGACGGGCACCTTGTTAAAGCGCATGCCCCGGGCATTGAGAAACTCCCGCAGAGCCAGCAGGTCGGCCCGGTCGTAGTACCAGACCCGGAAATCCATATGTTTGAGGGTAGGCGCCGGGGCGGTCTGCTCCCTGTCCGGCTCGCCGGCGGGGGCCGCTTTGGGTGCCGGGGGCTGGGCGCCGTCCCGGGCCATGAGGTCGTTCTTGAGCTGCTCCAGGCGGTCGTAACGATTGCGGCTGCGCAGCTCCTCCAGCTGACAGTGCTTGTCCAGCGCCTTGTTGATGTTGTGCTGGGTGGCCATGTACTCGGAGATACAGGCCTCGGTGTCCATGCCGCAGGTCTGGCGGATGGTGTTCAGGTCGGCGGCGATGATCTCCAGTGTGCGGCCAAGTTCCTCCCGGATCATCCGCATGGAGTAGGTCTTGTTCAGCCACCGGGGGCTCCAGATTGCCTCCAGCGGCACCAGCTCCTGCAGCTCCCCCACGGCCTCGTCGTAGCAGGCCTGGATCTCGGCTTTCTTTTGCTCGGCTTCCTCCGCCTCAAAGGCCTTGATCTGGCGGTCGATGGCCGCGCCGGTGTCGGCGATCATGCCCTCGATCTCCTTGCACTGGGCCTCGAAGGCCGCAAAGGGTGCCAGGTATTCCTTCTTCTTGCTGCGCCTGGCGTCGGCAACGGCGTCCCGCAGCTTGTTCAAGGCGGCCCGGTCGGCCTTGGCGCCCCGGATGGTGTCGGGGGTGTAGGCGCGGTCCTTGTACTGGGCCAGCTTGTCGGCCACCCCGGCCCGCACCTCGTCGTAGTTCCAGACGACGGGCTGAATCTCTCCCTCGTGGGGAGAGGAGACAATGATTTTCAGCATGGTGATTTCCTCTTTCAGATGTCGGGCAGTACCAGCGGCGGGCATTCGTCACGCTGCACGTAGCCCCAGACCTCCACCTCGGCCTCCAGCGGTCAAAGCGATAGCTGCGGGTCTCGGCCCGCTGGCCGCCGCCGTAGACCCGGCGGAACCGGCAGTTGAGCACAGCGAATTCAAAGCCTGTGGCCAGCAGCTGATGGCAGAGCTGCACATAGTAGTTGTCCGGTACCCGGCCATGGCGGAGGCCGTCGGGGTCGGTCCAGCTCCACTTTTCCAGCTGCTGGCTGCGCAGGATCTCGGTGGTCGCCGTATCATTAAAAAAGGGGCGGCCGGGGTCCTGCTCGATGATGCGGCCGTCCAGGTTGGCAAACA
>JAHZHS010000058.1 GCA_019420135.1 Oscillospiraceae bacterium
AACAGGTACTGCCCCGTACAGCCGGACAACCCCCAGCAGGCAGCGCCCCCAAATGACAGAATGGAACCTTTTACACGGTCGGTCATAGTCGGCCATCCCTCCAAAAAGGCGCGGCAGACAAAATGCCGCCGCGCCGGAATGCAATGAAATTCAGTTGGCTGCCTGCCCGGCCAGGATGCGGTCGGCGGCAGCGGTGAGGGTGGGCACCACCGGAGCCCCGGTGGAAGCCAGCGCCTCGGCGGACTGATGCCCGCCGCTGTACAGAATGCAGCCCACGCCCAGAGCCTTGGCAACCTGATAGTCATGGGTGGAATCTCCCACCATGACAGCCTTTGCCGGGTCGAAGCCGCTGCGCTCCAGATAGGAAAGCCCCAGCTCCACCTTGCTCTTGGCGTAGATGTCGCCCAGCCCCAGCAGGGTGTCGAAGCAGTCGGCCACCCCGCGCTCGGCAGTCTGGCGGCGCAGGGTATCGATGGGGGAGGCGGACAGGATGACCTGCCGCAGTCCGGCCCTGTGCAGCCGGTCCAGAGTGGGGCGGGCATCGCCGGTCAGAGGACAGGCGGTGCTGGCGGGGATATAGTCGGCCATGTAGCTTTTGGCCAGCTCGTCAAAGCTGTTGCGGGAAAAGTCAAACCCGGCCCGGAGGTAGTATTCCTCCACCGGGAAGCCGAAGATCTTCCGGTAGGACTCCATATCGTACCGCTGGGAATACCCGTGGCGTGCCAGCAGACGGTTGAGCGCATCCACACACAGGGCCACATCGTCCAGCAGGGTACCGTTCCAGTCCCACAAAACCAGTTCTGTCCTCATCCGGAAGTCACCACCTTGAAAACGGAGAATGCAAAAAATATCAGGTCAAGCGCGCACGGCCTTGAGCAGGGCGGGGGTGGATTCCACGATCCGGGCAAACAGCACACCCAGGATCATGCAGCTGATGACCTCGCCCACGCCGACGGTGAAGGCGTTCCAGGCGATCAGCGGCAGCGTTGCCGGAGAATCCGAGAAGAAGATGGCGATCTCAGGCCCTACGATCAGGGCGTTGAAGATGACCGGCGGGATGGAAGCGGGGATGGCCAGGCCCTTCCAGCGGATGTTGCGCAGCTGGTAGGTGACCAGGCAGGCCAGCAGGGTGGCCACCGTGCCGAACACGATGTCCACTGCCGCGGTGGTGCCCATGGCGACGCCCATCAGATTGGACAGGAAGCAGCCCACCGTCACGGCGGCAATGTACTCAGCGCCGAAGATCGGCATGAGGGTCAGGATCTCAGCCACGCGGACCTGGATGGCACCAAAAGAGAAGGGAGCCAGTACCAGGCAAAGCACCACATACACGGCAGCCACCATGGCCACCCGCGCCGTGCGGGTGGTGGAGGGCTTGGACGCCTTGTTGTCCATTGCCAGGCGGATGCCCGCGGCGACGGCGATCAGAACGACCACGAAAAGAAAAATCCAATACAACATAATACACTCCGGCGGATAGATTTTGACCGGTCGCAAGACCGCCAGCCTTGCGTCGGTTTGTCGCCCGTTTCCCGCGTGGGAAGGGGCGGAGCCTAAAATCCTAAGTTGCTCAACAAACTGCTATTATAACAAACTTGATGGGTGAGTACAAGAGGAAATGGAGGCCGGAAAACAAAAAAACAGCCGCCTGCCGTCCCGTTTGGGGGACAGGGCAGACGGCCGGTGATTCATGAATCCTTACGGCAGGGAGGGCGCATAGTCGCACAAACGGCGGGGCTTGCCCTCAAATACGATGGCAATGGCGTCGGGGCCGGTGTTGGCGCTGACGGCGGCACCCAGCTGGAAGGTGCACAGCGGCGCATGGCCGAACTCCTTCTTGCACAGCTTGACCAGCTCATCCCGGCGGGCAGTGGAGGCGGTGTAGGCCACCATGTAGGGGGTCTCCTTCATGTTCTCCACCCGGGAGCGGACCCATTTGAGCATGGCGGGAGGCACGGCGGCATCGCCGCGGACCTTGGCCTCCACGTGGGAGACACCGTCGTTGAGGCTGATGATGGGGCGCAGGCCCAGCAGCTCACCGGCAAAGGCGGCAGCCGCCGAGATACGGCCGGACTTTTTCATCTGCTTGAGGGTGTAGGCGGCCAGACAGACCTCCACACGGGCAAACTTTTCCTCCATCTCCAGCACGGCGTCGGCCACCGAGGCACCGTTGCGCACCTTGCGGGCGCACTCGCAGACATACCAGCCGAACACCATGGAATAGGTGTGGCTGTCGATGATGCGGATCTTCATCTGGCAGTCGGGGCGTTCCTCGGCCAGCATGTGGGCGGCGGCGTGGGCGTTCTGGTTGGTGCTGGAACCGCCCGCGTTGATGGTCACGTGGACAAGGTCGGTGTAGCCCTCATCGGCAAACCGGGTGTAGAATTCCAGCCACTGCAGCGGGGTGATGGCAGCCGTGGTGGGCACACCTTTGGCTTCCCGCATCATCTCATAGAACTGGTCGTTGGTCATGTCGCGGCGCTCGATGTACTCCTTCCCCTCCAGGTTGATGGGGAAGCAGGCGATCTCGATCCCGTATTTTTCGGCAAGATCGGCGGGAATGTCGCAGCTGGAATCGGTCAAAAATGCTACTTTACTCATATTCCGTGTCACTTCCATTCGTAATTGGTCAACTGTCCGTGGGTTTCAAGCCCGGCAAAATCCCATTGCCGCAGTGCTTCGTATACGCCGACGGCCACCGAATTGGACAGGTTCAGGCAGCGCTCGCCACGGCGCATGGGGATCCGCACACAGGACTCGGGATGCTGCACCAGCAGCGACTCCGGCAGCCCGGCATCCTCCCGCCCGAACACCCGGTACGCACCGTCCGGATACCGGACGTCGGTGTGCCGGTTCAGGCCCTTGGAGGTGAAGTAGAAAAACGGCCCGCTATTCTTTCCTGAAAAGTCGGCGTAATCCTGGTAATATGTTATATCAAGCTGGTGCCAGTAGTCAAGCCCGGCACGCTTGAGTTTGCGGTCGTCGATGGTAAATCCCATGGGACCCACCAGATGCAGCCGGGCACCGGTCACGGCACAGGTCCGTGCCACGTTGCCGGCGTTCTGGGGAATGCGCGGCTCCACCAATACGATATTCAACACAGGCATAAGAGAGTCCTTTCACGTCCTTGTTTTTTGCTTGTCCGGACGGCAAAACTGCGGGCTTTTGGCCCGCAGACTGCCGCAAAATGGTAAAATCTGTTATATTTTGGATGAATTATACAATATGTATTGACCTTGGGGCCGAATTCCCTTCATTCCCCGTAACCGCTGCGCACCGGGGAGAGGGGGCCTTCCCGGTCGGCACTCAGCAGAGGCAGGGCCCGCTCCAGCCAGACGCCCAGCCGCTCGTCGGCGCCCTCCGGTGTGGCCCGGATGCACTCAATGACGAAGGCGGCAGCGGTCTGCACGGCAGCCTCGGTGACATTGCCCTGCATCATTTTTCCGGCCACCACTGCGCCGAAGATATCCCCTGTGCCGTGGTACAGCCGGGGGAGAAAGGAGGAACGGCTGATGAATCCGCCGCCGTCCCGCTGGGCGCCCACACAGGCGATGGAACGCCGCCCGGCGGGCACGCCGGTCACCACCACCTGGGGGCAGAGGGTGGTCAGGCGGGCAGCCTGCTGTGCCACCAGTTCCAGGCCGGGGGCCTCGGTGGGGGTGTCCCCCAGCAGCAGGGCAGCCTCGGTGGGGTTGGGCAGGATGAGCCCGGCCCGGGCGCAGAGCCCCCGCATGGCGGGGATCATGTCGTCGGAAAGACCGCTGTACATCCTGCCGTGGTCGCCCAGCACCGGGTCGACGATGGCCAGGGCATCGGGCCAGAGCTCCAGCGCCTGCTGGACCAGATGGGCCTGTCCGGCATCGGCCAGGTAACCGGAGTAGATGCAGTCGAACCGGATGCCCAGCCGCTTGTAGTGGGCCAGGGCGGCGGGGCCGTAGCCGGGGTTGGACATGCGGGCGGGGGTACCCAGGCCGCCGGTGTGAGTGGACAGGATGGCGGTGGGCAGGGCCACGGCCTGCACTCCCAGGGCGGACAGCACCGGGATGATGACCGAGAGGCTGGCGCGGCCGAAGCCGGGCAGATCGTGGATGCAAAGGACGGTTTTGGGGGCGGATATCATGGGGCAACGCTCTTTTCTGTGCAGGTTTGAAGGAAAAAGGGGAGGGGCGCGGCCTGTCGATGCCTGGCGCTCTCCGGGAAATCTGACACGATTTTACCACATCCGGCCTGACAAAAAAAGGCGTATCCCGGCGAATGGGAATTTTGCCCGGGGAAAGAGGTGAAAACCGGGCGGAAGAGGGAAAAACAGATTTTTTGACGGCGGGGGTATAACGGCAGGCCGGCAAGGCAAACTAAGGGTAACGCTTGTCGAAAGGGGGAAAAGAAGCATGAAATCCACAATGGGCATGGGACAGGCTGTGGCGGTGGCCGCAGGCATGGCAGCCGGTGCAGCGGTGATGTATGCCGCCACACATGACAGCCGCCAGATCCGCAAGACGGTGCATCGCATGACCCGCGGCGCCGAAAAGACGCTGGCGGACCTGGACCGCATGGTCTCCCACTACACCCGCTGAAAGAAGCGAAAAAAGGCGGCGGAAGCAGATTCCGCCGCCTTTTGCTGTGCAATGCCGGAGAAAGTTACAGGATGCGCACCCGGATGACCGCGTCGATGCCGGACAGCTGGTCCATCAGGCTGTCAGCGATGGTGCCGGTGACGTCCAGCATGGTGTAGGCCACATCCTTCTTGCCTTTGTTGACCATGTTCTCGATGTTCAGGTTGGCGTTGGTCAGAACGCCGGTGATGGCCGAGATGACGCCGGGCTCATTCTTGTGGATGATGCAGATTCGGCGGCCGCCTGCACGGGGCTGCTGCACGTCAGGGAGGTTGACGCTGTGCAGGATGTTGCCGTTTTTCAGGTAGTCGCTCAGCTCGGTGGCGGCCATGACGGCGCAGTTGGTCTCGCTTTCCGGGGTGGAAGCGCCCAGGTGGGGCGTGCAGTAGACGCCCTTGACGCCCAGCAGCTCCTCGCTGGGGAAGTCGCAGAAATACTGGGCCGCCTTGCCGCTTTCCAGTGCAGCCAGCATGGCGGTGGTGTCCACCAGCTCGCCGCGGGCAAAGTTGAAGACCCGGACGCCGTCCTTGCACATGTTCAGCGTCTGGGCGTTGATGGTGTGCTTGGTGGAGGGCATGTAGGGCACATGGATGGTCAGGTAATCGCAGCGGGGCAGCATATCGCCCAGGGTGACGCAGTGCTGTACGCTGCGGGACAGGCTCCAGGCAGCGTCAATGCTGATGTAGGGGTCGTAGCCCAGGACTTCCATGCCCAAGGCGACGGCGGCGTTGGCCACCCGGGAACCGATGGCGCCCAGGCCGATGACGCCCAGCGTCTTGCCCCGCAGCTCGGGACCCACAAACTGCTTTTTGCCTTTTTCCACGTCCTTGGCCAGGGTCTCGCTGCCTTTCAGGTTCTGGGCCCAGGCGATGGCATCGGGCAGATTGCGGCTGCCCGCCACCAGTGCGCCGACCACCAGCTCAGCCACGGCGTTGGCGTTGGCGCCCGGCGTGTTGAAGACAACGATGCCGGCAGCCGTGCACTTGTCGATGGGAATGTTGTTGGTGCCGGCACCGGCCCGGGCGATGGCCAGCAGGCTGTCGGGCAGGGGAACTTCGTGGAGGTCGGCACTGCGCACCAGGATGCCCTGGGGAGTGGGGGAGTCGTTGTCCACCTCAAACTGAGTGGCGGGTAGCTTGGCCAGGCCGACCGGCGAGATGGCATTGAGCGTTTTAATGGTATACATTGGTATCACACCTCATTATTGAAATAGGAATGCCCGGCAGGGCGGGCGGGACGATCAGGCGTTCTCCTTGCGGAACTGCTCCATAAAGACGACCAGTTTGTCCACGCCCTCCGGCGGCATGGCGTTGTAGATGGAAGCCCGCATGCCGCCCACCAGACGGTGACCCTTCAGGTTGACGAAGCCCGCCTCCGTGGCCGCGGCGCAGAACTTCTTGTCCATGTCGGGGTTGGGGCTGGTGAAGGTGACGTTCATCATGCTGCGGTATCTGTGCTCCACGGGATTGGTGTAGAAGTCCTGGCTGTCCAGGTAATCGTAGAGCACCTTGGCCTTGGCCTCGTTGATCTTTTTCATCTCGGCCAGACCGCCGATGTCGTGCTCCAGATAGTCCATGACCAGCCCGGTCATGTAGATGCACCAGCAGGGCGGGGTATTGTACATGCTGTCCTTGTCCAGCAGGGTGGTGTAGTTCATCATGGTGGGAATATTGGCGGCGGGAATGCCCTTGGCGCTCTTGCCCAGCATGTCGTCCCGGATGATGGCGATGGCCATGCCCGCGGGAGCCACATTCTTCTGCACGCCGAAGTAGATGCAGCCGTACTTGCTCACGTCCACCGGCTCGGAGAAAATCATGGAGCTCAGGTCGGCCACCAGGGGCAGGCCCTCCACCTCGGGCACTTCCACAAAGCGGGTGCCGAAGATGGTGTGGTTCTGGCAGATGTGTACATAGCTGGCGTCGGCATCGTAGTCGATGGCCTTGACGTCGGGAATGTAGGTGAAGTTCTTGTCCTTACTGGAAGCGACCACGTGGGCCTCGCCGAACTTGGCGGCTTCCTCGGCAGCCTTCTTGGAGAAGTTGCCAGTCACCAGATAGTCCGCCTTGCCGGTGGTCATGAAGTTCAGCGGCACCATGGCGAACTGCTGGGTGGCACCGCCCTGGAAAAAGCCGATCTTGTAATTGTCGGGAACATTGAGCACCCGGCGGATGGAAGACTCGGTGTTTTTGATGATGTCGTCAAACCATTTGCTGCGGTGGCTCATTTCCATCACGCTCTGGCCGGAACCATGGTAGTCCAGCAGTTCGGCCTGCGCACGCTCCAAAACGGGTACGGGCAGCATCGAGGGGCCCGCGCTGAAGTTGTATACACGATTCATGGAAAAAACCTCCCCAAATTTCCGGTTTCTCACAACCAGGATGCTTGCGCTGTCAGCGCATACCAGTATTATACGAGCTGCCCGGCATAAATCTCAATGGAAAAGCCTTCGGCACAGTGCCGAAAAAACGGCCCCAAAACCCGGAATGCCTGCCAAAAAGTACAACTGTCTCCAAATGAAAGACACAAACAGAGACAAATGTAAAAGAATACGCCGAAAAAATGCCCAAAAACAAGGAGAAAATTTGTCTGCCCGGAGCTGTTGACAAAAAATCTACGGCAAATGTAAAATAAAAACCGCAGAATCAAAGACAAATGTGGGAGGAATGCGGCGATGCAGACATTGCCAATCAGTGAGGAGCGGATCATGTGTGCCCTGTGGGACTGCGGCCGGGCGGCGACCCGGCGGGAGATCGGGGCAAGACTGCCCTCTGCCTGCGGGTGGGCGGACTCGACCATTTTGAATTTTCTGATGCGGCTGGAGAAAAAAGGATTTGTCCGCAGCGAGCGGCAGGGGAACAAAAATGTGTATACTCCCCTGGTCCGGCGGGAGACATATTGCGGCGCGGCCACGGCAGAGCATTTGGAAGTTTTATACAATGGAGATGTACGTTCTTTGGTCAAAACGCTGGCCGACACCGGGCGGCTGAGTTACGCCAAAATGGAGGCTCTGGCCCGCTGGCTGGACGTGCGCGTGGCGGAAAGTCCCGAGTATGACTACGATTGATAAAACCTTGACAAAAGGCCTTGTCATGCGGTTTTTTGTTGACTTCTGCGGGAAAGATGTTACAATACTTTTGTGTATTATTTGAGACCATTGCCGCAGCCCCCGGCGCGGCAGGGACATGGAAAATTCAGGGGAGGAGCTTTTATGCTGAAAGGACTCAAGCGTTCCGCAAAGGGCGCCCGGGTGCCGCATGAGAAAGCCACCGCCGGTCTGGCAACGGTACAGATGCCGGTGCCGGAACACGTGGTCATTCCCATGCAGATGCACATCGGCGCACCGGCGGAACCCGTCGTCAAGAAGGGCGACACCGTCATGGTAGGCACACTGATCGGAAAGGCCGGCGGCTTTGTCAGCGCCAACATCCATTCCAGCGTGTCCGGCACAGTGCTGGACGTCGCCACCATGCGGATGGTCAACGGTGCTGTGTGCAAGGCCGTGGCCATCAAGACGGACGGCAAGCAGACGGTTGACCCGTCCTGCACCCCGCCCACAGTCACGGACAAGGACAGCCTGCTGGCTGCCATCCAGAACTGCGGCCTGGTGGGTGTGGGCGGCGCCGGCTTCCCGACGCACGTCAAGCTGGCGGCCAACACCATCGACACGCTGATCATCAACGCGGCCGAGTGTGAGCCGTACCTGACCACCGACGCACGGGAAATGCTGGAATGCAGCGACACCATCATCTCGGGCATCACCGCGGTGATGAAGTACTGCAACATTCCCAACTGTATTATTGGTATCGAGCGCAACAAGCCCGAGTGCATCGACCTGATGTTCTCGCTCACCCGGGAGATGCCGGGCGTCTCGGTCAAGCCGCTGCCCATGCGGTATCCCCAGGGCGCTGAGAAGACCCTCATCGAGACCTGCACCGGCCGTGAGGTGCCCCAGACGGCGCCCTCCGGCAAGGCTGGCATCCCCGCCGACTGCGGCTGCGTCGTCATGAACGTGACCAGCGTTTCCACTCTGGGCAAGTACCTCAAGACCGGCATGCCGCTGGTCTCCAAGCGTGTCACCGTGGACGGCGACGCCATCGTCAAGCCCCAGAATGTGGAAGTGCCCATCGGCACCCTTTACCGGGATGTCATCGAGGCCTGCGGCGGCATCAAGCCCGACGTGGAGCTGGGCAAGATCATCTTCGGCGGCCCCATGATGGGCGGCGCTTCTCCCAGCGCCGACTTCCCGGTGCTCAAGCAGAATAACGGCCTGCTGCTGTTCAGCCGCAAGGCAGCCACCCTGCCCGAGGCCGACCCCTGCATCCGCTGCGGCCGCTGCATCCAGGCCTGCCCCATGGGCCTGGAACCGGTGGTCATTGCCGAGAACTTCAAAAACAAGGACTTTGATGCCTTGCAGAAGCGCTGCATCGACCTTTGCGTCGCCTGCGGCAGCTGTACTTATGCCTGCCCGGCCAAGCGCCCCGTCTCCCAGACCATGGCGCTGGCAAAGGCCTGGTATCTCAAACAAAAATCTGAAAAGGCAGGTAAATGACAGATGGAAGAACAACGCCTGATCGTAACTGCCTCACCGCATATCCGGGACAGCGCCTCCAACCGCAGCCTGATGGGAAACGTGATCATTGCACTGATCCCCACTGTTGTGGCATCGGCCTTCATCTTCGGTATGCGTGCGCTGCTGGTGGTCGCCGTGACCACCGCTGCCTGTGTGGGCTTTGAGTATCTTTACACCCTGCTGCTGCACAAGCGCAATCCGGTAGGGGATCTTTCCGCTGTGGTCACCGGCATCATCCTGGCCCTCAACGTGCCCGTGGGTATGCCCCTGTGGATCTGCATCGTGGGCGCTTTTGTGGCCATCGTCATCGTCAAGCAGATGTTCGGCGGCCTGGGCTACAATGTGGCCAACCCCGCGCTGGTGGGCCGTATCGTCCTGTTTCTGGGCTTTACCTCCCGCATGACCGCCTACGTCTATCCCGATCTGGCCGTGGATGCCCTGGCCAGCGCCACGCCTCTTTCCAGCAGCGTGGACCAGTCCACCGTCAGCCTGCTGGATCTGCTGCTTGGCCTGCACGGCGGCATGCTGGGTGAGACCTGCATCCTCACCATTCTGGTGGGTCTGGCATTCCTGCTGTTCACCCGCACCATCGGCTTTGCCATCCCCGGCAGCATTGTGGGCACCGTCTTTGTGCTGACCCTCATTGCCTCCGGCGATCTGCACACCGCCGTGGCCGAGATCCTGTCCGGCGGCCTGATGTTCGGCGCCGTCTTCATGGCCACCGACTATGTCACCAGCCCCTTCACCACCCGCGGCAAGCTGATCTACGGCATTGTCATCGGCCTGCTCACCTTCCTCATCCGCAACTTCGGCAGCATGAACGAAGGTATGAGCTACGCCATCCTCATGGGCAACCTGCTGACGCCCTGGTTCAACGAGTGGGGCCATCAGATCCCGCTGGGCCGCGTCAAGCCCAAGAAAAAGGCAGAAAATAAGGCGGCCGCAGCCTCCGCCGGAAAGGGAGGGGCAGCATAATGGCAAACAAACAGAACGCCGCGCCCCAGGAAAGCGTGGTCAAGACCATGGTGGTTCCCGTCATTGTTCTGGTTGTGATCTGCGTGGTATGCAGCGCGATCCTGGCCGTGCTCAACGACATGACGGCTCCCATCATTGAGGAAAACACCCGCCTCGAGACTCTCAACTCCTACATTGAGGTCCTGCCCGAGGGCACCCAGGCCGACAGCCTGACCCAGGTGGAGGCAGACGCCCTCCAGACCGACGGCGTGGAAGGCGCAGCCTATACCGCCGACGGCGCCGTGGCCGTCAAGTCTGCCGCCAGCGGTTACTCCGGCAAGGCAGTCACCGTCTATGTGGCTTTTGATTCGGTAGGCACCATCACCAACATCAAGGTGGATGCCTCCACCCAGACCGCCGGCATCGGTTCCAAGACCGGCGAGGAGAGCTTCTACTCCGGCTTTGTGGGCTGGGATGGTTCCCAGCAGGTCTCCAGCGGCAGCCCTGTGGATGCCATCGCGGGCGCGACGGTGTCCTCCAATGCCGTTTTCAAGGCAGTCAATCAGGCCATCGACTGCTACAACAATGAGCTGAAGGGGGTGGCGTAAATGGCCGAAAAGCAAAGCAAATGGCGGGTATTTACCGCCGGCATCATCCGTGAAAACCCCGTTCTGCGCCTGGTCCTGGGCTGCTGCTCGGCTCTGGCCGTCACTACCACCGTCTCCGGCGCTCTGGGCATGGGCCTGGCCATGACCTTCGTTCTGGTGGGTTCCAACATCGTGATCTCCGCCCTGCGCAAGGTCATCCCCGCCAAGGTCCATCTGCCCTGCTACATCGTCATCATCGCCACCTTCGTTACCGTGGTCCAGATGGTGCTGCAGGCATACATTCCCGAACTGTATGACGCACTGGGCGTCTTCCTGGCGCTGATCGTCGTCAACTGCATCATCCTCGGCCGTGCCGAGATGTTCGCCTGCAAGAACACCGTTGTGGATTCCGCTCTCGACGGCCTGGGCATGGGCATCGGTTATATCCTGACCATGGTGCTCATGTCCTCCATCCGCGAGATCATCGGCAACGGCAGCTGGATGGGCATCCAGATCATCCCCGATTCCGTCGACCGCATGACGCTGATGAACCAGGCTCCCGGCGGCTTCTTCGTCTTTGGCTGCCTGATGGCGCTGTGCGTCTGGATCGAGAAAAAGACTAACCATCCCATCGAGCGCAAGACCTGCGGCGAGGTCCTCCTGGAAGAGCAGGAGACCGCCAAGGCTGCCAATGAAGGAGGTGCTGAACAGTGAGCGCACAGAATATTGCAACCTTTGCCACCATCCTTTTCAGCATGATCCTGGTCAACAACTACGTGCTGGTCCAGTTTTTGGGCATCTGCCCCTTCCTGGGCGTTTCCAAGAAACTGGATTCCTCGGTGGGCATGGGTATGGCCGTTATCGTCGTCATGCTGATCGCCACCGCCGTGACCTTCCCCATCCAGATCTTCCTGCTGGATGCCTTTGACCTGGGCTACATGCAGACCATCATCTTCATTCTGGTCATCGCGGTTCTGGTCCAGCTCATCGAGATCACCCTCAAGCGCTACATCCCCGCGCTGTACAGCGCCCTGGGCGTTTACCTGCCCCTGATCACCACCAACTGCTGCGTGCTGGGTGTCACCATTCTGGCCGTGCAGGACTACTCCGGCGACATCGCCACCCATGGCTTCGGCTTTGCCTTTGCCGAGGCGCTGGTCTGCGCGGCCGGTGCCGGCATCGGCTTCCTGCTGGCCATGGTGCTGTTCTGCGGCGTGCGTCAGCGGGTGGAGAACGCCGACCCGCCCGAGAGCTTCAAGGGTCTGCCCATCACGCTGGTGTCTGCGGCCATCACCTCCCTGAGCTTCATGGGCTTCGGCGGTCTGGTCGAAAACATCATCAACGCGATCTTGTAAGGGGGATTTGAGGATATGATTACAGCGAATCCGATCGTCTTTGCGGTGATCGTGCTGGCGGTGCTGGGCCTGGCAGGCAGTGTCATTCTGGTCCTGGCCTCCAAGTTCATGGCCGTTTATGAGGATCCCCGCATTGCAGAGATCAACGAATGCCTGGCGGGCGCCAACTGCGGCGGCTGCGGCTATGCCGGCTGTGCCGACTACGCCAAGGCCATC
>JAHZHS010000059.1 GCA_019420135.1 Oscillospiraceae bacterium
AGGCGGCGGGCATCTCCTGCGTCATCGCCAAGAGTTTTGCCCGCATCTTCTACCGCAACTCCATCAACATCGGCCTGCCCATTCTGGAATGCCCCGCCGCCAGTGAGGCCATCCGGGAGGGCGACGTGGTCAGCATCGACTTTGACACCGGCGTCATCACCGATGAAACCACCGGCCAGACCTTTGAGGCTACTCCCTTCCCGCCTTTTATCCAGAAGATCATCGCGGCGGGCGGGCTGATGAATTCTCTCAAAGAAAAAGCGTAAGGAAGGGGTTCCCATGCAGAAAAACATTGCACTGATTTACGGTGACTGCGCAAGTCCTGAGATCGTGGCGCAGGCCGTCCGGGTGCTGGACAAGATCGCCGAGAAACACGGCCATACCTTCACCTACACCCGCGCCTGGATGGGCGGCGAGGCCATCGACAAGTTCGGCGATCCCCTGCCCCAGAGTGAGCTGGACAAGTGCCTGGCCTCCGACAGCGTCCTGCTAGGCGCGGTGGGCGGCCCCAAGTGGGAGGGCATGCCCGGCGACAAGCGCCCTGAGAAGGGCCTGCTCCGGCTGCGCGCCGGGATGGGGCTTTACTCCAACAACCGCCCGGCCAAGATCTGGCCCCAGCTGGCCGATGCCAGTCCCCTGAAAAAAGAGATTGTGGACAAGGGCATCGACTTCATTGTGGTGCGGGAGCTCATCGGGGGCGTCTACTTTGGCGAGCACAAGACCGAGACCGCGAACGGCGAGGAGAAAGCCACCGACGTGATGAGCTACTCCGAGCATGAGATCGAGCGCATCGGCCGCATCGGCTTTGAGACGGCCATGAAGCGCCGCAAGCGCCTGACCTGCGTGGACAAGGCCAACGTGCTGGACACCAGCCGTCTGTGGCGCAAGGTCATGCACCGGCTGCAGGCCGACTACCCCGAGGTGGAATACCGGGAGATGTTTGTGGACAACGCCGCCATGCAGATCTGCAAGGACCCGTCCCAGTTCGACGTCATCGTCACCGAGAACATGTTCGGCGACATTTTGTCCGACGAGGCCAGCGAGATCACCGGTTCCATCGGCATGGTGCCGTCCTCCAGCCTGGGCGCCGGGACCTGCGGGCTGTATGAGCCCATCCACGGCTCCGCCCCCGACATTGCGGGGCAGGACATTGTCAACCCCATCGCCTGCATCCTGTCCGCGGCCATGATGCTGCGGTACAGCTTCGGCATGGGAGCAGAGGCCGACGAGATCGAATCCGCCGTCAACGCAGTGCTGGACAAGGGTCTGCGCACCGCCGACATCTGGCAGCCGGGCTGTGAAAAGATCAGCTGTACGGCCATGGGCGATGCGATTCTTGCCGAGCTTTGATCCTGCATCGCTTCACAACATTGCTATCTTCTGATTGGGCATTTTAGAGGGAAGAATGCCGATTGCCCGGCAGTTTGGCCGGGATAGACAAAGACCCGCCCCTGCCGCAGTGTGCGAGCGGCGGGAACGGGCAAAGCAAAAACCTCCGTTTCAGCCATGTGCGGGCTGGATGCGGAGGTTTTCTTTTTTTGTTTGATACCGCTTTGTGTCCGGCCTCACAGCAGATCGTGCTGCACCGGGATGGTGAAGAGGCGCTGTGCCTCGGCGGGGTCGGAGGTTCGGGCCAGTGCCCACATCAGCTTGGTGACCACCGCCTCGGGGGTCATGTCCCGGGCCTCCAGCACGCCGGGGAGTTCCCGGGCAATGCGTCCCACCTCGTATACAGAGAGGTCGCTGCCCTCGTGCTGAACCTGGGTGGAAAAGACCGCCAGCCGTCCGCCGGCCAGCCAGTCCCGCACCGCATGAAGCATGGGGCCGTCCTTTCCGCCGGGCAGGCCGCCCACGCCGAATCCTTCAATGACGACAGCGCGGTAATGGGGCGCCAGCGCCGTGAAGATCTCGGCGCCCATCCCCGGTACCAGACGCAGCACAAAGACCGCCGGGTCCATGCGGGTATAAAATTGCACCGGAGGCAAATCGGCAGGGGTGGGCAGGAAGGGAATCAGCCGGTCATCCCGAAAAACGGCCGTCTCCGGATAGTCAATGCTGGAAAAGGCGTTGAGGCTTTTGCTGCGCACCTTGCGGGCCCGGGTGCCGAGAATGACCTTGTTGTCAAACACGATCTGCACGCCCCAGGCCCCCGGAGCCGTGGCGTAGGCAAAGGCATGGAGCAGATTGTTGCGGGCGTCGGTGTCACGGTTGTAGATGGATTTCTGGCTGCCGGTGAGCACAATTGGCTTGGCAGTGTTCTGGATCATGTAGCTGAGGGCCGCCGCCGTGTAGGCCATGGTATCGGTGCCATGAGCCAGGACAAAACCGTCATATTTCTCATAGTTGTCCCGGATGGCCGCCGCCATGCCGCACCACTGTTCGGGGCCGATGTTGGTGGAATCCAAATCGTAAAGCTGCAGCGTGTCGATGCTGCACATCCCGGCCAGTTCCGGCACCGATTGCAGCAGTTCCTCCGCCGTGATGGCCGGGGCAAGGCCGCGCTCGGTAGGCTTGCAGGCGATGGTGCCTCCTGTGGCCAAAAGCAAGATCTTTTTCATCTGGTAACTTCCTGTCCTTTTACTCAAACTCTTTCTACTCTACCTATGGGACAGAATTTTGTCAAGAGTTGTCGGCTTTTTCCTGACGGGAAACCATTTTTACCCAAAAAGCCCGGATGCCTGTACCGGCATCCGGGCTTTTGTTTCATTCATCCAGAGCGGCAGAAACCACAAAACGATCCATACCGGACTCGGTCGTCACGGTAATCAGGTAATAATATACTGTCTTGAAATGAATGGAGACTCCGTTTTCTTCCTGCGTCAGGGTGTAATCCAGTTTGGGCACCACATAATTTGCCGTGTACAGACGCATCCCCGTCTCATACGGTTCGGCAAAGCGGACCTGTACCTCTTCTTCCGTTATCCCATCAAGATACAGATCCGGACGGCCATCGGCAATATACAGAACAGCCGTCTCAGGGGTCTGGGCAGGATCCATCCAAAGGTCGGTTGTCCCCTCCCCGATATCACATTTATAAAATGTAGCTGTGACCCCGGAGTTTGGCAGCGTGAGCTGCATAGTGGGCTCGGGTTCCTGCGCACCGCAGGCCGTCAGCAACAGCAGCAGAGCAGCTGCCAGGCAGAGAAAACGTCGTTTCATGGATTCCTTCCTTTGTTATGTAGCGCCGCCGGGCGGCGGTCAGCGGTAGGGATCGTAGGGAACTTTGGGGAAGTCGGTGCCCAGGTCCAGCGTTTTGGGACAGAGCCCCGTCTCACACACTACAAAGCCCATCAGCATGCCCAGATGCAGATGCAGATGCCGGTACTGGGCCAGGATCAGAGTAAAGCGCGTCCACTCGCAGTGCTCCGGTTTCTGAAGCAGATCCTCGTCGTGCAAAGCATTGAGATAGAGGGACAGTTTTGCCTTGATGGTGTAAAAGTATTCCTCCATCTGGCGGCGGCCCAGGCGGCCGGTGGGATAGGTCTCCAGATCATCCAGGGCCGGCGTGTGGATGGGCGGTTCCACAAAATCCTTGTCCCGGGGATTGATGAACCACTGGTCCAGCTTGTGCAGCATATGGTAGACATGCTGCCACAGTGGGGACCCTGCATATTCCTTGTCCCAGATTTCGTCCGGGATACAATCCATGATGTTCTGCGTCTCCCACAGTGCACGGACAGTCATCTCGGCAATGACCGTCTTGTATGAGGGTTCCCGCATGGCGCGGCCTCCTTTGCGGATGATGCGGGCCTGGACCCGTCGGTATCAGTATTCCACAAAGTACGGCGCACCATACACCGGCAGCCCGGATGTCAGTCTTTTACGATCAGGGTGGGCAAGGTCTTTTCGCTGTACTGGGACGAGATGATGGGCGTCAGCGAAACCCGGGAATAGACGCCCTGGGGCTTGCCGTCATAGACATAGATGCCGGTAAGATTATAATACCGCGCTTTTTGGAAGCTGTCACCCACCAGACCGTAGTTTTCAGTGACGTAGGGCATATAAAATTCCTGCAGCAGATACCCGGCGCGGTCGGTGATGCTCTCCACCACTCGGCGCCAGCCCTCCGCATCATACTCCACGCCCGCATAGACACCGCGGGAGCCATAGGAGTCCAGAGGTTTCAGAATCCAGGCATCCTTTTCCCGGATGACCTGTTCCGGGTCGGCGTCGGCAAAGGAGCGCGTCACCGGCACATGAGCCCGGATATAGTCCTGCTCGGCAGGGGTCAGCAGGGCCAGCGTGGCCGGGTCATGAAGCACCCGGAAAATGGTCTTGTTGTGCACCAGCTGGGTGTGGAAATCCCCCACCAGCAGCACGGCATCATCCCGCACGGCGGCCAGCAGTGCACCGCACTCGTCGTAATGGCTGAGGATATCGCTGGTCACGGCGCGGCGGTAGATGGCATCCACCGGCAGGCCGGATTTGCCCAGCAGGCAGCCGTCTTTATACCGGAGGTCCCGCACATCACAGACCTCCGCCTGCAGGCCCTTCGCCTCAAAATGCTCCCGAAAAATCTCAAACTCATTGACGGTACCGCACTCCATAAAGTCCACAATGGCCACCCGGGGCAGGCGGTCGGTGCGGCGGGTGCGCTTCCACACGCCGACGAAGGCTTCCACCCAGCTGTCGAAGAGCTCACAGGTGCGGGTGATGTGGGCCGCGGTGAACTCCCGGTAGACGGTGGAATATTTCTGGGCGTTGTGGAGTTCCCGGTCCTCGTTCATGGCGCTGGTGCCGTCGGTGTTGAACTCACAGAACTTGTAGCCGCCCGTCTCCTCGTTATAGAAAAAGTCGATGCGCGCCATGGGCAGCAGGGATTCGGTGTGGTGGCTGCGGAGGATCAGCTCCTCGGTGCGCTGATCAAAGCCGAACAGCGCCCGGTAGGACGGGTCGGCAAAGTAGGCGTCGGCCACCTTGCGGAAGATGCCGTACAGCACCCCGATATCCGACACAAACCGGGCAAAGGTGTCCTCGGTAAAGAGTTTGGGCATCAGGCAGGTGCGGACATATTCCCCGTGGTGGATCGCCGTCGATCCCTGCATATAGGTCACCAGCTCGCGGTATTCCCGCTCGCTGCGCTGGGGATCGGCCGCAATGGCGGCCAGATACTCCCGGTCAAGTTGTTGTTCCTTCATGGTATTCCCTTTCTCGCAATGTGGTGCGCGCAGCGGCCAGTTCCGCCAGCGGGCGAAGCCGGGCGGCCTGCTCCGTACCGGCGGCACAGTCGGCCGCGGCCTGCATGAGCCAGTCCATCTGCTCGGCGGCGGAAAGACCGTAGACCTCTGCGCCATAGCCCTTATGGCAGATGGCCTTCTTGGCTGCCTCAATATCCTGCACCGTAACGCCTGCAAACCGCTGTGTCACCGCAGCCAGGGCCTTGGGGCAGGAAAACAGCGTCAGGATCAGCTGGGCATAGGAGGACAGCCAGGGTTCGGGCAGGCAATCCGCCGAGCGGATCTCGATATAATGCTTGAGGCGGACATCGTAGAAAAACATGGAGAGGATGTGCTCAATATCCGCATCGGACAGTACTGCACCGTAGACTTCGGCGGCGCACCGGCGGCCGACTGCCTGGGTGTGTTGCCCATGTTTTGCCACAATGAGCGGCTGACCCAGCAAATGTTCCGCGTAGGCCGCAAATCCGAAGTTCGCATCCATCAGGCAGGGCACCACGCCGCAGCGGTCGGGGTCCACATCCTCCCAGATGCGGGTGCGCACGCTGGGGCGATTGTTGGGCGCGGCCTCGTACACCGGCGCATTGTCGGTGAGCAGGGCAAAGAGCGGCGCCAGAATGCAGGCGGCGCGGTATTTGCGGACAAAGTCCTCCTCACTGAAATAATCCACAGAGGCCTGGGCCGAGGCGGTGGCACGCATCATCTGTCTGCCATGATGGCCGCTTGTCTGAAAATAGCGGTCCATCTCCCGGTACCGGTCCTTGGGGATGAGGGGCAGGTCATCGGCCCGCCGGGTGGGATGGCAGGCAACATGCCAGACCCGCAATCCCCGCGCCGCTGCGGCCGCCTCAAACCGGGCGGAAAATTCCCGGTAGATGGCCTCCGCCTCGCTCACATGGTCGGTGGGCATCATGCTGATCTCGATCTGGCAGGCCGGCTCCAGCGAAAGCCCATACTGTGGCGCGGCAAATCCCATATAGCTGCCGTCAATGATGACTTCCCTGTCCCCCGGCTGCTGCAGGTCCCGCATGAGGGCCTGCGCCTGGGCAAAGGTGGCAGGGGTACCGTCCAGGGCGGTGACAAAATGCTCCACCTCCACGCCGACGGTGCCGGGGCCGTCCCCCTTGCACCCGCGCCGGAAATATTCGGTCATGGCCTGAATCTGTTGCTCCAATTGTGTCAAGGGTTCCCTCCCCCTGCGCCCGGTCATTGCCGGGCACATTGTCTCTTGTGTAGATGGCGTTTCCCGCTGCTTTGTGCGGCGGCACCGACATTGTACAACAAAAAATCCGCCGTTGCAAGGAAAAGTTAGACAAATGCAACTTTCGTTTTTTTGTTTTGCTCTTTTCCGCCCGCGGCATGCAAAAGGCCACCGGCACCGCAGCGCGGCCGATGGCCCCCAAACTCTCCGCCGCCCGGAACTGTTCTTTTCCGTCTGTCCCCGGCGGCAAAGCCGGGCTTGTTCCCGGCCGATGGTTTGTAGTATAATGAACGTGTCATTGTGGTTTCAGTCTGTGTCCAGGCTGTCCGTGTCCCATCCGGTGCACTGCTCGCAGTACCAGGTGCTGCCCTGGTAGGGCTGGGACAGGTCAAAATCCCCCAGCGGCCAGGGTTCCTCCAGGGCCAGGGCGGCGCCGTCCGGCCCGTGGTACACCACCTGGGCAACACCGAATTCTTCGGTCAGATTGCGCCAGACTGTGTCCAGCATGAACCAGCGCAGCAGGTCGTCGTCATAAAAGACGTAGTCCTGCTTCTCATCCTGGGGCGTCTCCCCCTGGATCAGGGCTGAATCCTCCTGCCAGGTCACGGTGCACCCGGTCTCGTCCGTTGCCACGGTGAAGGCAAACTGAATGCCGGTGATCTCCTCCAGTGTACTGCAGAGGTCTGTCAGTGCGATGCCCGTATCCAGTTCCACGGGACGCACATCCTCCACATTGCTGCCCGCGGTAAAGTCCATGAGCAGCGTACCGGTGCGGGCCGACTCCCCTGTCTCGGATGTCTGCCCCACCGCAGCTTCCGTCCCGGGCTGCACCTGGCAGGATGTCAGAAGCAGTGCCCCGGCCATCGCAGCCGCCAGCCCCAGACAGACAAAACCTTTCATTCTCACCGATCTCCTTTGGCCCGCGCCCTGTCGGGCAGATTAGTTCCATATTACCACGTTGTCCCCCTGCATGCCAGTCCCGGAGGCAAGGTTTTACAATTTTCGCCGGACCGTTTTGTCCGGCAAGATAGGGTGACATCCCGGACCCGGGATTGTTCACGTACTGTTTGGATCCCGTTCACGAATTGACCACAAATTTGTGAAATAATAGCATCGTTGAAAGCGCGGGCCGCCTGCTCCCCACAAGGTCAGCCGCCGCGCCCAAGGATACAGAAAAAGGATGGCGTTATTATGAAAGCTTGGTTCCAGCGCTTTATGTCGGGGCGCTACGGCAGTGACCAGTTCAGCATGTTCTTGTCTATTTCGGCCCTGGTGCTGCTGGTTCTGGGCATGTTCGTGTCAGGCATTCTCTATTATGTGGGTCTGGCTGTGCTGATTTACAGCTACTTTCGCATGTTCAGCCGCAACATCCAGAAGCGTTATGCGGAAAACCAATGGTATCTTGCCCGCAGCAGCGCGGTGCGCGGCTGGTTTGACCGCCTGCGCACCCGGTTTGCCCAGCGCGGCACCTACCGCTATTTCAAATGCCCTCATTGCAAGCAGGCCATCCGCATCCCCAAAGGCCGCGGCCGTGTTTCCATCACCTGCCCCAAATGCGGAACCCAGTTCATCCGCAAGAGCTGACCGTCTTTCCCGGGCAGAAAGGTTGACGCTGTATGTTCGGATATGTTACCATTTATCGGAAAGACCTGACAGAACCGGCCCTGGATTGCTACCAGGGCTATTACTGCGGTCTTTGTGAGTCTCTGGGACGCCGCTACGGTGCCGCCGGGCGGATGACGCTGTCCTATGACATGACGTTTGCCGCCCTCCTCCAGAGTGCCCTCTATGACCCCGATACGGTGCATTCCACCGGCCGCTGTCTGCCCCATCCCGTCAAGGCGCGGCCCCGGGCCGCCAATTGTCACATTGACTATGCGGCTGACATGAGCATCGCCCTGGCATACTACAACTATCTGGACGACTGGCAGGACGAGCACCGCCGGGTCAGTTTGCGCAACGCAAAGCACCTGGAACAGTACCTGCCCGCCATCGAGGCAGCCCACCCGCGGCAGTGCGGGGCCATCCGCACACAGCTAGATGCCCTGGGCAAGCTGGAATCCTCCGGTTGCGAGGATCTGGATGCCCTGTGCGGCTGTTTCGGCACGCTGCTGGGGGATGTGCTGCAATACACGGACGACATGTGGGCGCCGGTTCTGCAGCGTCTGGGCCGCGGGCTGGGCGGGTTCATCTATCTGATGGACGCGTACGACGACCTGGAAAAGGATGCCAGAAACGGCAGCTTCAACGCCCTGGCATCGCTGCATGCAAAGCTGGATGCCGACGAGTTCGAGGCCCGCTGTCACGAGCTGTTCACCCAGCAGCTGGGCATCTGCGGCGAGAATTTCCAGCTGCTGCCCATCCTGAAGGATTCACCTGAGGGACAGCTTTTATACAATACCATTTACTCCGGCGTGTGGTGCAAATACACGCTGATCAAAGCACGGCGCGACAAGCGCAGGAAGGCAGAGAATCGACATGCTTGATCCATACAGCGTACTGGGCATTTCTCAGGGCGCCGATGAGGAAACCATCAAGAAGGCGTACCGCCAGAAATGCAAGCAGTATCACCCGGACCTGCACCCCGACGACCCCACCTGTGAGGACAAGTTCAAGGAAGTTCAGGCCGCATACAGCGAGATCATGCACCAGCGCCAGAACGGCGGCAGTTCCGCTTCCCAGAGCGGCAGCTACGGCGGGTACAGCGGCTACGGTTCCTCCGGCCAGCGCACCTACCGTCAGTCGGGACAGAGTTCCGGATACGAGGATCCTTTCGGATTCGGGTTCGGCTTTGACCCCTTCGGATTCGGGTTCGGATACAGCGGCGGCAGCCAGTACACCGGCCAGACCTCCGGCCGTGACACGCCGGAGATGCAGGCCGCCAACAACTATATCCGCAACGGCTATTACCAGGAGGCCCTCAATGTGCTGGACGGCATCGCCTCCAATGAGCGCGGCGCCCGCTGGCATTACTATGCCGCTCTGGCCTGCGCCGGACTGGGCAACAACATCCGCGCCCAGAACGAGGCCCGCACCGCCGTGAGCATGGAGCCCGGCAACTACGAGTATCAGAACCTGTTGGACCGCCTGCAGAATCCCGGCCGCACCTACCGCACCTATCAGCAGGCTCACACCCAGCCGGGCGGCGGCAATCCTCTGATCCGGTTCTGCCTGACGCTGTGGCTGGCGCAGATGTTCTTCTCCCTGCTCAACTGTTGCTGCTGCGGCCGCGGCGGGTACTATTACTGCTGATCCGCTGCCTTTGCAGCCGCACATTTTCCAAAAGAAAAGACCGAAGTCCCCGCTGTACGGCGGGATGGCTTCGGTCTTTTGTTTGTTCATGGTGCAATCAGGGCTGGGCGGTTTCCCCCAGGAGCCGGGCCAGAATAGGGTCCAGCCGTGCCAGGTTGGCGGTAAACTGTGGCTGGAAATCGTCCCGGAAATCGTAGTCGTAATACAGCGCCCGCAGCAGGCAGTCGCGCACCGCTGCCTTCGGATAGTGCTGTGCCGCGTCCAGGCGCTGCTGCAGAGCAGCACAGCTGCGCGCCCAGAAGGCATCGGTGCCGGCCCGCTCCAGCACACCGGAATCCTCCAGGTAGTCCTGCAGAGTGCGGCCGGGGACCTGTACCCCGCACAGAGGCGGCTGGATATAGTATTCGGTGCGGAAGGTTTCCAGATCGATGGCCTGGCCCAGCGGATAGAGGGCACAGGCCAGGGGCCGGGCCTCATGCACCGCACAGGCGCCGCCATCCAGGAAAGGACAATTCCCGCTGCGGCGGGAGGGCGTCAGCAGCAGCCCTGGCAGGGTACCGGGCGTTTCCCGGCAGAAGGCCTCCGCCACAGTGCGGGGCGGCAGACGAAGCCGCCGGGCCAGCCGGTAGAGATCCAGACCCGACAGCAGGATATCCCGCCGGGCACGGCAGCAATCCCCGCACCCGGCGCAGACTGCGGGAAACTCATCCTCCGGGGCAATGCGGGGCAGGGCGTCCAGTTCCGCCGCCTCCGCAAACCGTCCGGGCAGAACGGGAGCCCTCATTTCAGGCTGACCTCGTGCCAGGTCTCCTGCCCCGTCTCAAAGCAGTGCAGTGCCTCAAATGCGCCTTCCACCATGCTGGCCACATCCTCGTCGGTGTAGAAGGCCGTGTGCGGGCTGACGATCACATTGGGGAAGCTGCGCAGCATGGCCAGTTCCCGGTTGGGCAGCACGTCGCCGCTGTGGTTGTAGTAGTAAAGGCCGTTCTCGTTCTCGATGACATCCAGGCCCGCGGCACCTACCTTGCCGCTCTCCAGGGCGTCGATCAAGGCGTCGGAGTCGATGAGGCTGCCCCGCGCTGTGTTGATGATGACGACGCCGTCCTTCATCCCGGCAAAGGCCTGGGCGTTGAGCAGATGATGATTCTCCCCCGTGGCGTTGGTGTGCAGCGTGATGACATCGCTGCGGGCATAGAGTTCCTCGAGAGATACAAACTCGGCCAGTTGGGCGGCCTCGGGGTTCTGATACACGTCATAGGCCAGCAGCTTGCAGCCGAATCCGGACAGGTGCTTCAGCACCGTGGTGCCGATCCGGCCCGCGCCGATAACGCCCACCGTGCAGCTGGACAGATCCCGGCCCATCTTGCCCTTGAGGGAGTAGTCCTGCAGCTCGGCCCGCTTGAGGATATGCGCCATGCGGCGGGTACACATCAGCATGAGCATGATGGCATAGTTGGCAACGCCGTTGGGGGTGTAGCCTACATTGGACACCCGCATGCCGTGTTCCTTGGCACAGACCCGGTCTACATGGTCGTAGCCGATGGAACGGCAGAGCAGGTACCGCACTCCCAGTGCAGCGAAGCGGTCCACCATCTCGGCCCCCATATCACAGGGCGTCATGCAGACGGCGTCACAGCCTTTGGCCAGTTCCACATTGTCCGCTGTGGGGTACTCCGCCGTCCAGGTAAAATCAATGCCGTACTGCTCGCTGAATTGCTTGCAGTAAGCCAGTTCATCAAACGGGCGCAGAGCGTACAAACAGATTTTCATACTAGAGATGCTCCTTTTGAAATCATTGGTTTGCTCTTGCAAAATGAACGCGCGTTTGCAACGGATTGTTTCCGCGTGATCCACAGGTAGTTTTGTGCCGGTTCCACCGGCTGTTCCCATCGTTTCTCAGGCAAGTGTGCGGAAATCAAAGGTTTTGTCCAGCCATTCCCGGCAGAGGGTGAACCACTTGGCATTGTGGGCATCGGGATGGCGGACCTCCACCGAACAGAGACCCATGCCATGCTCCCCGCTGCCGAACAGATGCATCTCATAGGGGATGTGCTTTTCCTGCAGCTGTCCGGCCAGCATCAGCGAGTTCTGCACCGGGACGGTATCGTCGGTCACCGTGTGCCACAAAAACACCGGCGGGGTGTCGGGGCGGATCTGCTTTTCCAAGCTGAACTGTTCCTGCAGGGCCGGATCCCCTCCTGTAATGTTCTGGATGCAGCGTGCATGGCCATACCGTCCCATGGTGATGAGCGGATAGCAGAGGATCATGGCGTCGGGACGGCCAAGAGGCGTATCCTCTCCCAGTGCCTCCCGAACCGGACCGGCATCCCAAAGCAGTCCGGTACATGCTGCCAGGTGTCCTCCCGCCGAAAACCCGCACACCGCCACCTGCCCCAGACGGATGCGCAGGGCCTCGGCATTTTTGTGCAGGTATGCCACCGCCCGGGCGGCGTCGATCATCGGCCGCC
>JAHZHS010000006.1:0-7334 GCA_019420135.1 Oscillospiraceae bacterium
GAACAAGCCTGAGGGCGTGGACCCCATCCGGGACATCGACGCCATCGACCTGGAGCTGATCCTCTCCGACCTGGAAGTGGTCACCAACCGCCAGGGCCGTCAGGCCAAGGCTGCCAAGACGGGCAACAAGGCGGCGGCCGCCGAGGCTGCCTGGCTGGCCGAGCTGGCCGCCCATCTGGAAGCAGGCAAGCCCGCCCGCACCTTTGAGCGGGACGAGGCCGACGAGGCCCAGGCCCACACCTGGAAGGAGATGGGGCTGCTCTCCGCCAAGCCGGTGATCTACGCCTGCAACGTGGGGGAGGACGACCTGCTGGGGGGCATCGACGAAAACCCCTACTATCCCCTGGTGGCGGCCCGTGCCAAGGAGGAGGGCGCCCAGGCCCTGCCCATCTGCGCCAAGACCGAGGAGGACATTGCCGACGCCTCCCCCGAGGAGAAGCTGGCCTTCCTGCATGAGATGGGCATCGAGTCCACCGGCCTCGACAACCTCATCAAGGCGAGCTACGAGCTGCTGGGCCTCATCAGTTTCCTCACCGACGGCAAGAAGGAATGTCGTGCCTGGACCATCAAGCGGGGCACCAAGGCCCCCCAGGCCGCGGGCAAGATCCACTCCGACTTTGAGCGGGGCTTCATCCGGGCCCAGGTCATCGCCTACGACACCCTGGCCGAGTGCAACTTTGACTACGCGGCGGTGAAGGCCAAGGGCCTGCAGCGCACCGAGGGCAAGGAGTACGTGGTCAACGACGGCGACATCATCGAGTTCCTGTTCAACGTCTAAGGAGGAAAACCAAATGACATACGGCATCATGGGCGCCATGCCCGACGAGGTGGATCAGCTCTGTGCCCGGCTCACCGGCGTCACCAAGGAGACTTACGCCGGGGTGGAGTACCACCAGGGTCGGCTGGGAGACAAGGAAGTGGTGGTCTGCTGCGCCGGCATGGGCAAGGCCAACGCAGCCTCCACGGTGCAGGTGCTCATCACCCGGTACGGGGTGGAGCGGCTGATCTTCTCGGGCATTGCGGGCAACATGACCAACCGTATCGGTATCGGGGACGTGGTCGTGGGGCAGACTGTATTTTATCACGACGCCGAGCTGGACATGCTGGCCCAGAGCGCGCCCTTTTTGAAGGAATATACCGGCGACCCCACCCTGGTGAAAGCGGCGCTGGACGCCTGCGCCGCCTGCGGGGTCAAGGCCATTGCGGGGCGCATTGCCACCGGCGACCGCTTTGTGGGGGACGCTGCCACCAAGAAAGCCATTGAGGAGGCCTGCCATCCCGACTGTGTCGAGATGGAGGGCGCCGCGGTGAGCCAGGTGGCGGGGCGCAACGGGGTGCCCTGCGTCATTCTGCGGGCCATGAGCGACAACGCCGACGAGTCCGGCTACGACGTGCTGGTGGTGAAGAAGTTCAGCATCACCGAGTATGTCAAGACCGCCACCGACATTGTGACCCGCATGCTGGAAACGCTGTAAGCCTTCCTGCCATCCGCCCGGGCCGTCCGCCCGGACCCATACAAGAAGGGAGAGAACCCCCCATTGGATCTGGCTCTCATCACTGCCAGACAGGTGCTGATCCTGTTTTTCATGATTCTGGCCGGTTTTGTCTGCGGCAAGACCGGCGCCATCAAACCCGAGGGCAAAAAGACCCTGTCGGAACTGCTGTTATACCTCATCCTGCCGGCCATGATCCTGGATTCCTATCTCATCCGGTTCGACGCCGCCACCTTTGAAAACCTGCTCATCGCCTTCGGCCTCAGCGCCGCCCTCATGCTGGGCGGCGGGGTCATCGCGGCGGCCGCCACCTGGCGCAGCAAAAGCCCCGACCGCACCATGGTGCGGTTCGCCTGCATCTTTTCCAATGCGGGGTATATGGGCATTCCCCTCATCCGCGCCCTCTACGGCGAGACGGGGGTGCTGTTTGCCAGCGCCTTCCTCACGGTGTTCAACATCCTGGTCTGGACGCTGGGCTATGTCATGATCACCGGCCAGGCCCAGCCCGGGGCGGTGCTTCGCAGCATCGTCACCTGCCCCAGCGTCATTGCGGTGGCGGCGGGGCTCATCATCTACCTCTGCCAGATCCCGGTGCCCGGGGTGCTGGTGGAAACGGTGGGGCTGGTGGGCGACATGAACACCCCCATCTCCATGATCATCACCGGCCTGACCATGGCCGACCGGGACCTGCGCACCCTGCTGAAAAACCGGGACCTGCCCGCCGTCATGATCCTGCGGCTGGCGGTCATCCCCCTCATCTGCCTGGCCGTGCTGCGGCTGCTGGGGGTGCGGGGCATGGTGGCGGACATTGTCCTGCTGCTGGAAGCCTGCCCCACCGCCGCCATCACCACAGTGTTTGCGGTGCGCTTTGCCAAAAGCGAGGACCTGGCCGCCAGCTCGGTGGTATTCACCACATTGGCCAGCATGGTCTGGCTGCCCGTCTACGCCCTGCTGGTCTCGGCAGTGTGACGGAACCCAAAACGTTTTCCACAATCTTGTGCAAAACAAACCCGCCCACGGAAGGATTGTCGCCTTCCGGGGGCGGGTTCGCTTATGGGGCAATGACGGCGTCCGGCGCCGGTTTACAGAAATCCCCGCCAGGTCTGCTCCGCCTGCTCCTGGAAATGGCAGAGCTCCTGCATCAGCTTGTGGGCGCCGGGGGAGGCCTCCGGGTAGTCGGTCTCCGCCCGCTTGCAGTCCATGACCCCCTGGCCGCTGCCCTCGGCCAGCATGGTAGCCAGGTTGCGGGTGGACTTGTCCATCATGGTGCGGGTGCGGATGCCCATGCTCACCCCCATGCGGGCGGCGGCACTCTGGCCCTTGGCCTCCACCCCGATGGCATCCAGCGCCGTGTGGGCCGCCTGATTGATGCGGCGGTACTCCCGCTTCTGGCGCAGCATCTCGTCCTTGAGCTGCTGGTCCCGGGTCAGGGTCATGAGCTCGTCCAGGGTATTCTTGCCCATCTCGGTGTTCTGGACGATCTCCTGGAGCATGGATTCGTTGTCGTGTTGATTCGGCATACAAAAACCCCCTGTGTACACATAAGATCTCGGCGCCCATCCGGGCCGCCGGTGATAGTATGCGCAGACAGGGGGTGTGTTATGCGGGGAACATCAGGGGATCAGGCGTTGGCCAGGCGCTGTTCGGCCAGGGCAAGCAGCAGATCCCAGCTGCCGGTCTCGGCCCAGTCGGCGGAGGACACCGCCACGGAGAACTCACTGCGGCGGGACAAAGAAACGCTGAACACCCGGCGGCTGCCGTCCATGGCCTCCCGCACGTCGGATTCCAGCTTGGCGGCGGGGCAGGTCCCCGCCAGCAGAAAGACCCCGTCCTCCAGACGGACGAGAATGACCTGCTCAGGGTCGGCGCCGGCGGCCCGCTGCAGAATGCCCGCCGCCGTGTTCAGGCAGCAGTCGGCGGCCTCCCGGCCCAGGTCGTTGCAGATGCGGGCGTAGTCCTGGATGCGCACCAGGGCGATGCCGATGGCCGCCCCCGCATGGCGGGGCAGCCAGAACTCGGACAGATAGCGGCGGTTGTAGGCGCCGGTGACGTAGTCGCGGCTGAGCTCCTCATGGTACTGCGCCAGCAGACGGCGCAGGGCGTTGGCCTCGCGGCCCTCGGTGGGCTGCGGGTCGGGCAGGTGGCAGTCCATCACCACCAGACAGGGCTGGCCATCCACCCGGACGGCCCGGTAAAGCGTGACGGTGTCGCCGCCGTTGGCGTCGGGCAGCCAGCCCCGGCCGGAAGCATCCAACACCGGAATGCGGCAGCTGCCGCCGGCGGGCGCCATGGCAGAAGCATCCAGCAGATTGCCGGTGGCCGGGTCCGCCAGATGGACGGCCGGGAACATCTGCTGCAAAGCGTCCAGCAGGGACACCATCTCACTGCGGGTGTATTCCTGTTTCATGCGATTCCCCTTCCCTTGCTGCGCCGCTGCGGCAAAAAGCCCCTCTGCCGGGGCGCAGACCATTTCTTTTGTGGGGCGCAAAAAATGCCCCCTATGTATAAAATATCGGTTATCTCCCATATTTTATCATAGAGGGCAGAGATTTCCTACCTTTGCCTTGCACAAAGAAATTTCAGAAACCACGGTTGATATTGGGCATCCCGCCCATGAAAATTCTGCCGCAGCGTCATTTTTTGACACTGTGTGCGGTTTTTTCAGCGGTGGAACGCGGGGCGGCGGAGGCGTCGGCTGTAACTGCTACTGCTTCCGATTCTTTCGGCGGATTTTGTGCGGTGGCGTTTTCCCCGGCGGGGGCGGCCGCCTTGGGGGCCTTGGGGAGCTCGGCGCGGAAATACCGGGCGGACAAGGTGCGGATCTCCCCGGCCAGGGCCGCGGTAAAGACCCCGGGCTTGGCCCGCCACTGCCAGTTGCCGTCGGGGCGGCCGGGCATGTTGATGCGGGCGTCGGTGTCCAGCCCCAGCCAGTCGGCCATGGGGATGACCGCCAGCCGGGCGGGGCTTGCCAGCACCCCGCGCAGGATGCCGGTGCGGATGCCCTCCTCCTCGGTCAGGGCCAGGTAGCCGGTCAGCTGCTCCCGCTGCCCGGCGGTGAGGCCGTTTTTCCACCAGCCCACCAGAGTGTCGTTGTCGTGGGTGCCGGGGTAGCAGACCGAGTTCACCGGATGGTTGTGAGGCAGGTACTCGTTGTCGGTGCCGTCCAGGGCAAACTGCAGCACCTTCATGCCGGGGAAGCCGCTGTCGGCCAGCAGCTTGCGCACCGAGGGAAACAGCTCGCCCAGGTCCTCCGCCACGATGGGCAGCTCTCCCAGGGCAGCGTGGAGCATGCGGAAGAGCTCCATGCCGGGGCCCTGCTCCCACTTGCCCCCCCGGGCGGTAGCGGACCCGGCGGGAATGGCCCAGTAGGTGTCGAAGCCCCGGAAATGGTCGATGCGCAGGATGTCGTAGATGGACAGGGCGTGGCGCACCCGGCTGATCCACCAGGCGTAGTTGGTCTTTTTGTGGTAGGCCCAGTCGTAGAGGGGATTGCCCCACAGCTGGCCGTCGGCGGCGAAGTAGTCGGGGGGACAGCCCGCCACCCGGCGGGGATGGCCGTCGGCGTCCATCTCAAAGAGTTTGCCGCCCGCCCAGGCGTCGGCGGAGTCCGCCGCTACATAGATGGGCACGTCCCCCATGATCCTGACGCCGTGGGCGTTGGCGTAGGCCTTGAGGGCCTGCCACTGCTTGTCGAACTCATACTGCACAAAGGTCCAGAAGCCGATCTCGGCGGCGTGGGTGCGGCGGAATTCAGCCAGGGCGGCCTCGTCCCGCAGGCGCAGGGGCCGGGGCCACTGCTGCCAGTCGGCCATCTTCTGCTCCTGCTTGATGGCCATGTACAGGCAGTAGTCGGGCAGCCAGCCGTCACAGCGGAAGGTGAAGCTGTACCAGTCGTCGGGGTAGGGGGTGTCGCAGCCGGGGACCGGCCGCTGCTTCAGGAAGGCGGTGTAGGCCCTGCGCAGGACGGGCAGCCGCTTTTCGTACAGAATGCCGTAGTCCACCTTTTCAGGGTCCTCACCCCAGTCGGTGAAGGCGTAGTCGGCGCGGGCGAGCAGTCCCTCCGCCGCCAGCAGGTCCAGGTCGATGAAATAGGGGTTGCCCGCAAAGGCGGAGCAGCTCTGGTAGGGGCTGTCGCCGTAGCCGGTGGGGCCCACGGGCAGGATCTGCCAGACACTCTGTCCGGCCCGGGCCAGGAAATCCACAAACCGCCGTGCCGGGGCACCCAGAGAACCGATGCCATGCCCGCCGGGCAGGCTGGACAGCGGCATGAGGATGCCGCTTGTGCGTTTCGTCAGCATTTCAGATCGTCTCCTTCAACACCAAAATGATACCGCAAAAAAACCGCATCCCAGCGGGGAAAACAGGGTCTTGGAAAATGCCGCCCGGCCGGAGGGTCAGGCCACGTCCAGCCCGGCCAGCGCCGCCTGGACAAAGGCGGTGCGGGTGGCGGTGGAGCGGGTCCCGGCGGCCACCACGTCGGCCCCCGCCTTGGCCAGATCGGCACTCTGGGTGGAGGTGACGGCCACCTCGGGCAGGATGCCGGTGCTCACCAGCTGGACCTGCAGCGCCCCCAGGGTGGTGGAGTCGGAGGCGGTGTTCCAGGGGGTGACCAGGTAGAGGTCGTCGGTCAGGCGGGTGTTGCCGTCGCCGCTGCCGTACAGCCACAGAATGGCCGAGGCCGCGGCCTTCCGGTCGGCGGCGCCGTTGTCGGGCACCGCCAGATACCCGGCACAGGCCAGGGTGGGGTAGTTCATCAGGCCGGAAAGGTTGTAGTCCTCGGTGGTGATGTCGCTGTCCTCCAGCTGGCACTTGACGGGCAGGGGGACCAGCGTCTGGGCCCGGTCGGAGCCCAGCACCGCCACCGCGTCGGACAAAAGCCCCCGGTAAAACAGGGCCTTGCCGTCGCCCAGGGCGGTCACCGCCTCCTGCATGGTCTGGGCGGCATCCCCGGCGGCGTTGTCCGCCTCCAGCACGATGGCGCTGTACAGCCCGTTGAGGGGGCCGGTGAGGGTCTTGTCAGTATATTCGCTGCCCGCCGCCAGCAGTACATTGGTGTACAGGGCACCGCCCAGGGCGGCAGTCTGGTCCCCGCCGCTGGGGGCAAAGACGCCGGTGAGGGCGGCCGCTGCCTCGGGGGCCTCGGCGGGCAGGGTGTAGCTGTTGCCGTTGAGGGTGAGGGCCGTCTCGGCGGGGGAGGCGATCCAGGCGGTGAGCTTGTCGGCAAAATCGCTCCACTCGCTCCAGGAGGCATTCTGCAGATCGGTGAGGGCGTTCTCCCCCAGCAGGGCGGTGAGGACGGTGCTGTCCGCCCAGTAGGCGTAGAGGGTGCGGCCCATGGGCAGGGCGGTGACCCCTTCCTGCCCCTCGGCAGGCAGACCGGCCCGGCTGGCCGCTGCGGCCAGCAGCTCCTCCCCGGTCAGGTCCACCCAGCCCTCGGTGCTATCCGGCTGGGCGGCCAGCAGGGCCAGGTCGGCGGAGGCAAGGCCCTCCTCCCCGGACACAAAGTCCACCGTGACGCTCTGGGCCTGGGCGTAGGCGTTCAGGGCCGCCCGTCCGGCGCTGCCCTCGGGCAGGTCGCAGTAGACGGTGAGGGACTGGGGCTCCGCCTCAGGGGCGGCGGGAAGGGACGAGGTCTGGGAGACGGTATCCTGTTGGGAACAGCCGGCCAGGCACAGGGCGGCCAGCAGAGTGGCAAGCAAGCGTTTCATGGGAAAGGTTCTCCTTTTTGTGGCGGGAAAAGACGGTGCCGCGCCGGAACCCCCCGGCGGCGGACCGCACAGAAAACACTGGTTTTATTATAACGGATAGCAGCGGTTTTTTCCACTGCCGTTTTTTGTGTGG
>JAHZHS010000006.1:7434-8952 GCA_019420135.1 Oscillospiraceae bacterium
TTTTGTGTGGGTTTTCCCGGGGCGGGGTTTATGCTATAATGTCTGCATATTGTGGAAAGGAGCGCGACCCCCATGACCCCCACCCGCCGTCTGTATGAAGAAACGCCGACGCTGCGTGCCTTTGACGCCGCCGTCCTGGAATGCCGTCCCGACCCTGCCGCCGACGGTTACTGGGAGACGGTGCTGGACGCCACCGCCTTCTACCCCGAGGGCGGGGGTCAGCCCTGTGACCTGGGGCTTCTGGGGGAGGAACCGGTGCTGGCGGTGCGGGTGGACGGCGACGGCGTCATCCGCCACCGGACGGCCCATCCCCTGCCCGAGGGGGCGGCCCTGCACGGGGAGATCGACTGGGCGCGGCGCTTTGACCATATGCAGCAGCACACGGGGGAGCACATCCTCAGCGGTATTCTCCACTCGCTGTACGGGGCGGAGAATGTGGGCTTTCACATCGGCAGCCCGGCGGTGCGGGTGGACGTGAGCCTGCCCCTGACTGCCGACCAGCTGGCCAGGGCCGAGGAGCTGGCCAACGACACGGTGCAGGCGGACAGGCCGGTGCGCTGCTGGGTCCCGCCCCGGGCGGAGCTGGCCGACCTGCCCTACCGCAGCAAAAAGGAGATCGAGGGGGAGGTGCGGCTGGTGGACGCCGGCGGCGCCGACCTGTGCGCCTGCTGCGGCACCCACGTGGCCACCACCGGACAGGTGGGGCTCATCAAGATTCTGAGCGCCCAGCACTACAAGGGCGGGGTGCGGCTGGCCGTGGCCTGCGGCAAGCGGGCCTATCAGGCGGTGTGCGCTCTCTGGAAGGACAGCCAGAGTGCGGGGGCGCTGCTCAGCGTCCCCGCGGGGGAGAGCACCCGGGCGGTGCAGCGGCTGCTGGACGCCCAGAGCGCCGACCGCCAGCGCCTGGCCGCCCTGCAGAACGCCCTGGCCGACCGCACGGCGGCGGCCGCGGCCCCCGGGGAAACCCTGGTGCTCTTTCTGGAAGGCCCCGACCCCGACGGCCTGCGCCGCATCTGCCTGGCCGCCGCACAAAAGACCGAGGCCCGGTGCGCCGTTTTTGCCCCGGGGGGACAGGGGCTGTCCTATGCCCTGTCCGACCCGGAGGACACCCGCACCCTCTGCCGCAGGCTGAACGCCCAGTTCGGCGGACGGGGCGGCGGCAAGGCGGGATTCTGCCAGGGCAGCCTGCCCGCCGACGCCGACCGCAGAGCGGTGGAGGAATTTCTGCGCCGGACATGACGCCCCATAAACTTGATTGATCTGACAGGAGAACCATCCCATGAGAATGCGTTTCAAACCCTACGCCAGGCCGGAACTGCTGGCCTGTGACTTCCACGTCCACGAGCCGCTGACCCACGCGGGCCACTGGCATGAGCTCTACCCCCGTCCCGACCAGCCGCTGCATCTGGAGCTGGGCTGCGGCAAGGGCGGCTTCATGGCCCAGCTGGCCCCCCGGGACCGGAGCATCAACTACCTGGGCATCGACATCACCGACAAGGTGCTGATCCTGGCCAAGCG
>JAHZHS010000006.1:9058-24604 GCA_019420135.1 Oscillospiraceae bacterium
TGGAGCAAGAACGCCGGCAGCAACAAGCACCGGCTGACCCATCCCCGGCAGCTGTTGCAGTACCGCATGCTCATGCCGGAGGGGGCGGAGATCTACTTCAAGACCGACGACGACGATCTCTTCCGGGACAGCCTGGGGTATTTCCCGGCGGCGGGCTTCGAGATCACCTGGCAGACCTTCGACCTGCACAAGGACGAGCCGGAGTGGAACATCCGCACCGAGCACGAGGGCATGTTCAGCGAGCAGGGCATTCCCATCAAGGCGCTCATCGCCCGCAAGCTGCCCGACTCCGCCGTGACCTGGCAGGAGCCCAAGGCCCTGGCCCGCGCCGCCGAGGAGGCGGAACAAGCCGCCGCGGCCGATGCCGCACAGGGTGAGGAGGCCGTCGATTGAATATGTCTCCCACGGTATGGGAATATATCCTCATCTTTTTCCTTTATGCCCTGCTGGGCTGGATGACCGAGGTCATCTTTGCGGCGCTGCGCTCCCACACCCTGGTCAACCGGGGCTTTCTCAACGGCCCGGTCTGCCCGGTGTACGGCTTCGGCATGGTGGCCATGCTGGTGCTGCTGGGCCCCCATGCCCAAAACATCCTGGCGGTGTTTCTGGCCGGGGTCATCGTGCCCAGCCTGGTGGAGCTCATCGCCGGGGCGCTGATGTACGGGCTCTTCCACGCCCGCTGGTGGGACTACTCCGACAAGCCCTTCAACATCGGGGGCTTCATCTGCCTGCAGTTTTCCCTGGCCTGGGGGGCGGCCAGCATCGTCATGGTCATGGTCATCCACCCGCCCATCGCCCGGCTGGCGGCGGCCATCCCGGACACCGCCCTGCACATCACCGACCTGGTGCTGCTGGGCATTTTTGCGGTGGATGTGGGCATCTCGGCGGCGGAGGCCGTCGGCCTCAACCGCCGCCTGCGCCAGATGGAGGAACTGCGGGCGGCCCTGCGCCGGGGCAGCGACCTGCTCACCGGGCTGGTGGGCGGCCGTGCCCTCACCGCCGACGAACTGTGGGACGAGGGCAAGCTGCAGCTGGCCCTGGCCCGGATGGAAGGCCGGGAGAACGCCGCCGAGGCCCTGGCCCAGTTCAAGGCCCGCCGCAGCGACATCCTGGCCCGCTACCGGGAACTCACCGCCCGCATGGACCGGCAGCGGTTCTTCGGCGCCGGGCGCCTGATCCGAGCCTTCCCCACCCTGAAAAGCCCCGAACACAGCGAGACGCTGGAACGCCTGCGCCGCCATCTCCACGGCCTGGGCCGGGGCGGCTGGGGACGCCGCTGACCCCCTTACAACAGAACAGACAAAAAGAACCCGGCAGCCGTTTTTGCAGACGGCTGCCGGGTTTTGTTGCTTTTGCTGTGTTTTGGGGGTCAGGCATGTTCCCCGTTGCGGCGGTGCAGTGCCCGCAATGCCCGCAGCGCCTGAAGCCGGCGTCGGGAGGCGGCTTTGGGCCCGGCACTCTCCGGAGCTGACTGGGGTGCGGCAGCAGCGGCGGGAGCGGGAGCAGCCGGGACCGGGGCGGCCTCGTCGGGGGCGTCCTCCGCCTCGGGGGGCAGGGCGTCGTCCTCCTCGTCCTCCTCATCGTCGGTCAGCACCGGCATGACGGGGCGGCGGGGGGCGCTGGAGGGCGGCGGCTCATCCAGCACCGGTTCCTGGGCCTGGCGCAGGATGGGCTGGGAAAAGATGGCCCCGGGAACCTCGTGGACGGGGGTGGTGTCCTCCTCCTCGTCCTCCTCGTCCTCCTCCACCAGGGTGAAGCCGGGGCGGCTGCGCTCCGGTTCCGGCTCGGGCAGGGGTTCGCCCGCGGGCTCGGCATGGCGGGGTTCGGGGGTGGGTTCCGGCTCGGGCGGTTCCTCGGCGGCCAGCTCGGCGGCTGCCTTGGCGATGGCCCGCTCGGAAAAGTCCAGCTGCACCTCCGGCGCCTCCACCGGATGCAGGTCCAGCTCCTCGGCGGGGGTCCCGGCGTCGGCGGCATCGGTGCCGGGGGCGGTGTCCACCGCCTCCTGCCCGGCCTTGGTCAGCACCTCGGCCATATGCTTGAGGTAGTCCACCAGCTGGGTGCGGCGCTGGTCCATTTGGGCGATCTCCGCCTTGAGGCTGTTGAGCCGCAGCTGATGGATGTTCTGGATCTCGTTGGCCTCGCTGGCTGCCGCGTCGATGAGCTCCTGGGCCTGGACCCTGGCCTGGTCCCGGGCGGTGCGGGCGATGGCGGCGGCGTCGCTGTCCGCCTTGCGGGCGGTCTTTTCCGCCTCCTCCTTGGCCTTGCGCACCAGTTCCTCCGCCTTGGACTTGGCCTCGTCCATCAGCTGCTGGCGGCTGGCCTCCAGGGAAATTTTTGCCTCGTCCAGCTCCCGGCCCTTCACCTTGAGGGCCGCCTGGGCCTGATCGGCCTGCTCCTGCAGGCGGCGGTTCTCCCGGGTCAGGTCGGCATTTTTCAGGGTAAGTACGGCGTTCTGGTCGGAGAGGGAGCGGTTTTTCTCCCGCAGGGTGGAAACCTGACCGCTCAGCTCCTGCCGCTGGCGGGAATAGCTGTCGCTGCTGCCTGCCAGCGAGACGTTCTGGTCGGTGAGCAGGCGGTTGCGGGCGGTCAGGGACTGGCAGTGCTTTTCCAGTCCGGCGTTCTCCTGGGCCAGCTGCTGGGCGCGCTCCTCGGCCCGGGTCAGGCGCTTTTCGTATTCGCTGCTCAGGGCAAGCATGGCCTGGCGGACGTCATCCGGTTCCAGCCCGCCGAAGCGCGCCTTGCGGATGCCGCACTGTTCCATAAATGCCGCAATATCGATGTTTGCCACTGTTTTGCCGTCCTGTTCCGGCGCACCATGCGCCCGTTTTGTACAAGTATCTTAATTATACCAAGCCGCCGCCCGCAAATCAATACAAAAACCCCGCCCCCGCCCGCCGCTGCGGGGAAAAACAACGGGAACGGGCACAAAAAATGCCGCGGTGCGGGCGGCACCACGGCGGCAAAAGGAGGGGGAATGGATCCGGCATGCAGTCTGGGACGGAAAAAGGCCCGGGACAGGGCAGCGGCGGGCGGCCGTCCGTCTCTCCGCAGGTCGGCGGGGGGCTGCTTCGGGGGAAAGCGGCCCGGTGAAAGGCGGATGATTCAGTGGGGTGTAAAAGGCTTGCTTGGGGGGAAAATGAGTGAGAGAAAACGGACAGCCCCGGACAGGAAAACCGGGGAATGTATCTATGTCGCCATCGGAGGGCCGCCGGCAGCGGCGGGATGGTAAAAGATCCGCATGCCGCCGGACTTGGCCCCGGGCGGACGGCTGCCCGCCCGGCGGCGGCACTGTCTGGGCACAGAGCAGAAAACGGGAAAACGGTCGGAAACGGTTGTGCGGATAGAAAACGCCAGAGCAATCAGACGAAAATCAGACGAAATCAGAAAAATTCGGCAGAGAAAAAAACGGGCACAAAATTCAGATACAGGATCGGGAGCCGGAGAGCGAACGGATCAGGGAGAGCGGCAGCCCTCCGGCGGGTTTCAGATGCGCAGGGGCAGCGTCCCGGCCCGGAAGGCGGGCCATCCCGCGGGGAACAGGGTCACACAGCGGTCGGGGCCGTCCCGGGTGCGGGAGGGCAGGCGGGCTCCCGGCGGCGGGGTGGCATCGGGCCGTTCATCCCTGTGGGGAGCGGGCAAGCGGAGGGTGCGCCCTCCGCCGCAGACCGACCCGGCGGGCAGACGCTGGACATCGGTCCAGAATTCCGGGGCCGTCCGGCCGGCAAGTCCGGCGCCGGGGACGGCCAGCAGCAACAGCGAGGCAGCCAGCGCCCGGCGGGCAGCGGCCTGCATGCGGCGGCGCAGGGCGTCCAGGGCGCGGCCGGCGCTGTCCACCAGGGCGGAGGTCTGGGCGGCGGAGTGCGCGGGTCTCACACGCCGCACCAGGCGGACGGCGGCGGTGCGGGCGTGGCCCGCAGCCAGACAGCAGGCGGCCATGGCCGCGGAGACAAAGACAAACGCAGAATGCGTGAAGTGCTTCATGGTTGGATTCCTCCCTTGGTTCGTGGTGTGGAACAAAATGAGGGTCCGGCAGAGAGAGGGACGGCGGGCCGCTCCCGCCGGAAAGACGCGGCGGTTGCCGCGCCCGGAGCGGGCGGGGGAGTGGGCTTGTCCGGCAAGAAAACCGCAGCAGGCGGCAGGCCCGGAGAAACACATCGGGCGTATGTAGGGGACCGGACAGGGCATGTCCCCGCGGCCGGGTGGCCGGGCAGGAACAGCGGCGGGAGCGGCGTGCATGCCGTTCTCTCTGTGCTGAGCTGAGTATATCCCCGCCGGGGCGCAAATGTTGCGAAACGGTGTCGGCGGCGGCAAAGAACTTCTCGCCAAAAACCGTGCGGAAGGGGTGGAAAAATCAGGCAGAAGCGGGAAGAACCCCGCCCGGCCCGGTCCCGCGGCGAAGCGGGTTTTTTCTTGCCGCGGGGGTGGGTTTGTGGTATACTATTACGGTTAAAATGGAGAGGTGTAGACAAATGCGGGTTTTGGGCATCGACCCCGGGTATGCCATCGTGGGCTGGGGGGTACTGGATTATACGGGCAACCGGTTCACGCCAGTGGCCTACGGGGCCATCCTCACCGACAAGGATACCCCCTTTGAACACCGCCTGGCCGAGATCTACACTGGCATGAACGAGGTCTGTACAAAGTACCGGCCCCAGGCCCTCTCCATCGAGAAGCTGTACTACCAGCACAACCAGACCACCGTCATCGGGGTGGCGGAGGCCCGGGGCGTGATCCTGCTGTCGGCGGCCCAGGCGGGGGTGCCCATCTTCGAGTACACCCCCATGCAGGTCAAGCAGGCGGTCACCGGCTACGGCAAGGCGGTGAAAAAGCAGATCCAGGAGATGACCCGGATCCTTTTGCACCTGGAGGCCGTCCCCAAGCCCGACGACACCGCCGACGCCCTGGCCCTGGCCATCGCCCACTGCCATTGCAGCCGCAGCCGCATTGCGGGCACCCCGCCCCGCTGAACCTGAGGAGGAAACCGGATGGACTGTCCTTTTTGCAAGATTCCCATGCGGCAGGGCTATTTCCAGTGCGGCATGGCACTCTGGAGCGAGAAAAAACACGCCCTCACCCTGAATCCGGGGCAGGGGGAAGCCTATGCCCTCAGCCTGGGCAAAACCATGTTCTCTCCCCATCAGCTGGAAAGCTGGTTCTGCCCCCGCTGCCGGAAGATCCTGCTGGATGCTTCCGGGTATGCATCCAATATCCGGCCGGAATGACCCCGGCCGCCCTTCCATAGAGAAAAGGAGCACGCACCATGATCTATTGCCTGACCGGCAAGGTCGTCAAGAAAACACTGGACACGGTGGTCATCAGCTGCGCCGGGGTGGGATACCTGGCCCAGGTGCCCACCACCACGGCGGGCAGCCTGCCCGCCCCCGGGGAGGAAGCCACCCTCTACACCGTCATGAACGTCACCGAGAACGACGTCTCCCTCTACGGCTTTTCGTCGGAGGAACAGCAGTCCTGCTTCAGGCTGCTCACCTCGGTCACCGGCGTCGGCCCCAAGGCGGCGCTGGCGGTGTTGTCGGTCATGACCCCCGAAAAGGTCGCCCTGGCCGCCTCCTCCGGGGATCACAAGGCCTTCACCAAGGCATCGGGGGTCGGCCCCAAGCTGGCCCAGCGCATCGCCCTGGAACTGAAGGACAAGGTGGGCAAGGGCCTGGCCCTGGGCACCGGCTTTGCCGACGACGGGGCACAGGCTCCCGTCACCGGGTCGGCCCCCTCCCAGGCGGTGGCGGCGCTGGTGGCTCTCGGGTACAACGCCTCCGACGCCGCCCGGGCTGTCTCCCGGGTGGACGACACCCTGCCGGTGCAGGACATCATCAAGATCGCCCTGCGCGGGCTTTCCAAGCTGTAACCGTCAAGGAGGGATACCGTGAATCAGGAATATACCGTTGACCCTACCCGCCTGGTCACTCCCGACGCCACCGAGGCCGATTCCGAGGAAGTGAGCCTCCGCCCCAAAACCCTGGAGGACTATATCGGGCAGGAAAAGGTCAAATCCAATCTTTCCATCTATCTCAAGGCCGCCCAGCGCCGGGGCGAGCCCATGGACCATATTCTGTTGTACGGCCCTCCCGGCCTGGGCAAGACGACGCTGGCGGGCATTGTGGCCCAGGAGATGGGGGTGCAGATCCGCATCACCTCCGGCCCCGCCATCGAAAAGCCCGGCGACCTGGCCGCCCTGCTCACCAACCTGCAGGAGGGGGATGTGCTCTTCATCGACGAGATCCACCGCCTGTCCCGGCAGGTGGAGGAGGTGCTCTACCCCGCATTGGAGGACTACGCTCTGGACATCATGATCGGCAAGGGCCCCAGCGCCCAGAGCATCCGCATCAACCTGCCCCGGTTCACCCTCATCGGCGCCACCACCCGGGCGGGACAGCTCACCGGCCCTTTGCGGGACCGCTTCGGCATCCTGCTCAAGCTGGAACCCTACAGCCCCGACGAGCTGGCCCAGATCATCGAGCGCAGCGCCGCCATCCTGGGCATCCCCACCACCCACGAGGGCGCCCTGGAGCTGGCCCGGTGCAGCCGTGGCACCCCCCGTATCGCCAACCGGCTGCTCAAGCGGGCCCGGGACTTTGCCACCGTGCGGGGGGACGGCACCATCGACGAGGAGACCGCCGTCGACGCCCGGGTCCAGATGGACATTGACGAGCTGGGCCTGGACGAGCTGGACCGCAGCCTGCTGCGTGCCATCATTGAAATGTACGGCGGCGGCCCGGTGGGCCTGGAAACCCTGGCCGCAGCCCTGGGGGAGGAGAGCGTCACCCTGGAGGACATCTGCGAGCCCTACCTGATGCAGATGGGCTTTCTCACCCGGACGCCCCGGGGACGCTGCGTCACCCGCCTGGCCTACGAGCACCTGCACATGCCGGTGCCCCGCCAGCTGCGGGCGGAGGACGGCCCGGTGGACGACGGCCAGCAGAGCCTTTACTGAACCGGAAAGTGCAAGAAAACTTCACAATTATCCGCTATGATAGATTGCTACCACAGAAAGGAGTCGCCGCCATGCGCGCTGCCGAAACCTGGCAGGATTATGAACTCATCGACGCCACCGAGAAAAACCGCCTGGAACGGTGGGGCAAGACCCTGCTCATCCGTCCCGACCCCCAGGTGGTGTGGAAAAACGCCCCGGCCAGCCCCCTGTGGGACAAGGCCGACGCCGTCTACCACCGCTCCAGCAAGGGGGGCGGCAGCTGGGAGACCCGCCGCAGCCTGCCCCAGAAATGGCGCATTGGCTGGCAGGACCTGACTCTCATCGTCAGCCCCACCGGCTTCAAGCACACCGGCGTCTTCCCTGAGCAGGCCGTCAACTGGGAGTGGTACCGCAAGGTCATCACCGCCGCGGGACGGCCCATCCGGGTGCTCAACCTCTTCGGCTACACCGGCGGCGCCACCCTGGCCTGCCTGGCCGCGGGGGCGACCGTCACCCATGTGGACGCCAGCAAGGGCATGGTGGCCTGGGCGCGGGAAAACGCCGCCGCCAGCAACCTGCAGGACCGTCCCTGCCGGTGGATCGTGGACGACTGCGGCAAGTTCGTCGCCCGGGAGATCCGCCGGGGCAGCTTCTACGACGCCGTCATCATGGACCCGCCCAGCTACGGCCGGGGCCCCGGGGGCGAGATCTGGAAGCTGGAGGATAACATCTACGACCTCATCGCCCAGTGCGTGGGGGTGCTGAGCAAGCAGCCCCTCTTCTTTGCGGTGAACAGCTACACCGAGGGCCTGAGCCCCGCGGTGATGGAATACATCATGAAGACCACCATCGTCCCCCGCTTTGGCGGCCGGACCAGCTGCGACGAGATCGGCCTGCCCGTGTCGGCCACCGGGGGCGTGGTGCCCTGCGGCGCCACCGCCATCTGGCAGGAAGCATAACCAAAACAGAATAAAGGAGGAAGCCGGAATGATCACCCTGTTCAACCGCGAGAAGTTCTACGTCTGCAACGACCCCCAGGACGCCGCCCGGGTGTGGGGCGCTTTGAAAGCGGAGCACATCTCCTACGAGATGGATACCCTGCGCAGCCAGCCCGCCCTGGTCACCGGCTTCCATGCCCGCATGGGCATGCAGGGGATGAACGGCAATTTCACCCCGAACCAGTATGCCGACCAGGTCACCCTGACCTATGTGATCTATATCCGCCGCGCCGACCGCAAGGCCGCCCAGGCGGCGGTGGAAGCCCATCCCAATCTCCAGTGAACGCCGGGCCAGAGCGCCCGGGAAAGGAAATCCAACATGGAACAGATGCTGCGCGTGCAGGACGTGCATTTCCGCTATGACCCCGAACAGCCGGTATGGGCGGTGTCGGGGGTGACGATGGATGTGAAGAAAGGCGAGTTTGTGGCGGTGCTGGGCGCCAACGGCTGCGGCAAGTCCACCCTGGCCAAGCACTTCAACGCCATTCTCCTGCCCGAGAAGGGCACGGTGCTTGTGGAGGACATCGACACCCGCACCGAGGAAAAACTCTACGACATCCGCCAGAAGGTGGGCATGGTGTTCCAGAACCCGGACAACCAGATCGTCGCCACGGTGGTGGAGGAGGATGTGGCCTTTGCCCTCGAAAACCTGGGCGTGCCCTCCCCCGAGATCCGCACCCGCATCGACGAGGCCATGAAGCTGGCCGGCATCTACGACAAGCGGGACAAGGCCCCCCATAAACTGTCCGGCGGCCAGAAGCAGCGGGTGGCCATTGCGGGCGTCATCGCCATGCGCCCCGACTGCCTGGTGCTGGACGAGGCCACCGCCATGCTGGACCCCAGCGGCCGGCGGTCGGTGATGCAGACCATCCACAAACTGCGGGCGGCGGGCATCACCATCGTCTCCATCACCCACTACATGGAGGAGGCAGCCCAGGCCGACCGGGTGCTGGTTATGAACAGCGGCCGCATCGTCATGGAGGGCACCCCGGAGGAAATCTTTGCCCAGACCGAGCGGCTCAAGCGCTACCATCTGGACGTGCCCCAGGCCGCCGAGCTGCGGGACGCCCTGGAAGCGGAGGGCCTGCCCGCGCCCAAGCGGATCATCACGCCGGACGCCGCCGCCGACTGGCTGTACGAATTGCTGAAAGACTGAAAGGGCCCTTTGCGGCCCGCCCAATACCAAGGATGAGAACATCACCCGGACCGCCGGGGATATATCTCATGGAACAGGGGGAACCACTTTGTCCGAGATCATACGAGTTGAACATCTGAAATACGTCTATAACCCCGGCATGCCGGATGAGACCGCCGCCCTGGACGACGTCAGCTTCTCCATCGAGGAGGGGGACTTCGTGGGCATCATCGGCTCCACCGGCAGCGGCAAGTCCACCCTCATCAGCCATTTCAACGGCCTCAACCGCCCCACCTCGGGGAAAATCATCGTGGACGGCAAGGATATGTGGGCGGAGGGCAGCGATCTGCGGTCCTTCCGCTTTCTGGTGGGGCTGGTGTTCCAGTACCCGGAATACCAGCTCTTTGAGGAGACCTGCGCCAAGGATATCGCCTTCGGCCCCAAAAACATGGGCCTGGACGACGCCGAGATCGAGCGCCGGGTCAAGGAGGCGGCAGCCTTCACCGGCCTGGACGACAGCATCCTCCAGCGCAGCCCCTTCGAGCTGTCCGGCGGCCAGAAACGCCGGGTGGCCATTGCGGGCGTCATGGCCATGGAGCCCCGCATCCTGGTGCTGGACGAGCCCGCCGCCGGCCTCGACCCGGAAGGCCGGGACACCATCCTCTCCCAGATCAGGGCCTACCATGAAAAGACCGGCATCACGGTGGTGCTGGTCAGCCATTCCATGGAGGACATTGCCAAATACGCCAACCGGGTCCTGGTCATGAGCCACGCCAAGGTTGCCATGTACGACACGGTGGAAAAGGTCTTTGCCCGGGCTCCCGAACTGCTGGAGCTGGGGCTTTCGGTGCCCCAGGTGACCCAGATTTTCCTCAAGCTGCGGCAGAAAGGCCTGGACATCCCCATCGACGTCTACACCGTGCCCTACGCGGTCAAGATCATCCGCCGCATGTGGCAGCAAAAACAGGGCAAAGGAGGCGGCGCAGATGCTTCGTGACATCACCATCGGCCAGCATTTTCCCGGCAACTCGGTGGTCCACCGCTGCGACCCCCGCTTCAAGCTCCTTGCCACCATCGGCTACATCGTGGTGCTCTACTCCTGCGGCAACGCCGTGGGGGTGGCCCTGTCGGTGGTCCTGCTGGGGGTGCTCTACGCCCTGGCAAAGATCCCCTTCAAACTCATCCTCAAGAGCCTGAAACCCATCGTCCCCATCATTATTTTTACCTCGGTGATCAACCTCTTCTTTATCACCGGGGAGGGGGAGCCGCTGGTCTCCCTCTGGATCTTCAAGATCTACCCCGAGGGCGTCAGCTTCGCCATCCTCATGGCGGTGCGGGTCATGGCCCTCATTGCGGGCACCAGCCTGCTCACCTACACCACCAGCCCGGTGGTCCTCACCGACGCCATCGAAAACCTGCTCCGGCCGCTGTCCAAACTCCATCTGCCGGTGCATGAGTTCGCCATCATCATGACCATCGCCCTGCGGTTCATCCCCACCCTCATCGACGAGACCGAAAAGATCATGAACGCCCAGAAAGCCCGGGGCGCCCAGCTGGACACCGGCAAGCTGAACGAGCGGATGCGCGCCCTGGTGCCCATCCTGATCCCGTTGTTTTTGTCCGCCTTCCGCCGGGCCGACGAGCTGGCCATGGCCATGGAATGCCGCTGCTACCGGGGCGGCGAGGGCCGCACCCGCCTGAAGGTGCTGCGCTTCACCCGCACCGACGCCTGGTGCGCCCTGTTCTGCGTGGTGACCTTCGGCATCATTCTGGCCACCCGGTGGATCTTCCCCACCCTGTAAGAGAGGTTTTGCCATGAACGTGCTGCTCCGCCTGGCCTACAAGGGCACCCGCTATGCCGGGTTCCAGGTCCAGCCCAACGCCATGACCGTCTGCCAGGCCTTTCAGGACGCTTTGGAGGCGGTTCTGGGCCAGCGCCCCGACGTAAAAGGCTGTTCCCGCACCGACGCGGGCGTTCATGCGCTGGATTTCGCGCTCAACTTCCACTATGATGGACATATTCCGCCCTTCCGGCTGGTATTGGCCCTGAACGCCCACCTGCCGGAGGACATCCGGGTCAAGAGCGCCCGCCCCGTGCCCGAGGACTTCCATGCCCGGTACGCCGCCCACGCCAAGACCTACTGCTACCGCATCCGCAACAGCGCGGTGGACGATCCCTTCGATCTGGACACCTGCTGGCGGACGGCGGGGGCGCTGGATGTGGCCGCCATGCAGGCCGCCGCGGATCATCTTCTGGGGACCCACGATTTCCGGGCCTTCTGCGCGGCGGGCTCCGGCCCGGCGGCCCACGGCGACACGGTGCGCACCATCACCGCCTGCCGTGTGGAGCGCAAGGGCGAGCTGGTGACGGTGACCGTCACGGCGGACGGGTATCTCTATAATATGGTGCGCATTCTGGCGGGCACGCTGGTGGAGGCGGGCCGGGGTAAACTGGACCCCGCCGCCCTGCCGGAGATTCTCGCCGGGGGCGACCGCCGCCGGGCAGGGCCCACCCTGCCCGCCAGAGGGCTGTTCCTGGTCCGGGTGGACTATCCCGACCAGGCCCTGGAAGGCAGCCAATAAACCGAACAACATCCGGTGAGGAAAGGAGGGGACAGCCGTGAACCGGGAAGAAAAGGAACGCCGGGCCCGGATGCAGCGCATGCTGGCCCGGGAACGGGGCGAGACCCCGCCCCCCGGCACCGAACCGGAGGAATCCGCCCGGGAACCCTTCCGGCCGAGCCGCCCCGCCCCCAAGGCGGGACAGGACGCCGACCCGGAGGAATCCCGGCGTCCCCGGACCGGCAACACCCGGCCCCTCAGCCCCATTCTCCAGCGGCGGCGCCGCCGCAAGCGCAACCTGCTCATCGCCCTGGTGCTGGTCATTGCCCTGGGCTTTGCGGTGCTCACCGGCGTGTTCAGCACCTCCATCGCCATGCTGGGGGATCTGGCCGACAGCGTGGCCCTGACCTTTGAGCCGGGAGGCTGGCCCGCCTCCACCGGCATCACCGACCCGCTGCAGATCGAGGAGCTGGCCGGGGGCTTTGTGGAGCTGGATTCCACCGATGTGGCGGTGTTCTCCTCCCACGGGGCCAAGGTGCGCACCATCCAGCCCGGCTATGCCCGCCCGGCCATCGCGGTGGGCAACACCCGCTTCGCCCTGTACAACCGGGCGGGGGCGGAGCTGCGCATCGAGAGCCGCACCGGTACCCTGTACACCCACAAATTCTCGTCCAACATCCTGCTGTGCGCCATGAGCGCCAACGGCACCACCGCCGTGGTCACCGAGTCCAGCCGCTACGCCGCCGCGGTGGAGGTCTACGACCCCATGTTCGAGGCGCTGTACGAGTGGTATCCCACCCAGACCGACGGCACCCCGGTGGCCCTGGCCTTTGCCAGCGACAACCGCCGGTTTGCGGCGGGCTGCCTGTCGGCGGCGGAGGGCCAGCTGTGCACCAGGCTGTTTTTCATGGACCTGGGGGCGGACGCCCCCACCGCCACCTACACCGCCGACCCGGGCAGCATGATCCTGCACCTCTACTGGCTGGCCGACAACCGGGTGCTGGCCGTCTTTGACGACGGCGCCGTGCTGCTCAACGCCGCCGATGGCACCGAGGTGGCCCGGTATGACTACGGCGGCGCCACCCTGCTGGACGTGGATACCGCCGGCCGGGGCACCGCCCTGCTGCTGTCGGGCCAGAGCGACTCCACCCTGGTGGTGCTGGACAACGACCTCAAGGAACTGGCCCATACCGACGCCGGGGCGTCCACCATGCTCTGCTGCACCCGGACCAATGTCTATCTGGCGGGGGGAACTCTCCTCCGCCGCACCGGCTACGACGGCGAGACCGACTGGGAACAGACCCTGGAAAACCCCGCCGTCGCCCTGCTCAATGCCTCCATGCCGCTGGTGTTCAGCGGCACCCAGGTCCGGGCCCTGTCCTGACCGCTCACCCGCTCATCCGAAAGGAGAACCCCTATCATGTCTTTGTCCTTCGGCCTGATCTATGATCTGGTCTTTGCCGTTATCCTCGTCATCACCGCGCTGTATGGCCGCCATCAGGGGCTGCTGGCCGGGCTCATGGGCCTGGCCGGGGCTGTGCTGGGCATCCTGGGCGCGGTGTGGGCCGCCAACTGGCTGGCCCCCATCCTCTACACCGACCACATCGGCGTCACCGTGGCCCAGACCGTCACCGACGCCCTCATCAATCAGGGAGAAAACCTCCCCGCCGTCATGGAGGAGTACCTGGGCTTTCTGCCCAAGGAACTCTTCGACCAGGTGACGGTACAGCTTCAGGCCGCCCTGGAAAATTCCAGCGCCGACATCTCCCGCCAGGTGGTGGCTGCCCTGGAACCCATCTTCCTGCCGCTGTTGCAGGCGGTCATCTTCCTGGTGCTCTGCACCGTCATCCGCTGGGTGTTCCGGCTGCTGGCAAAACTGCTGCGCCAGTGCAACAAGCTGCCCCTGGTGGGCGGCGTCAACCAGATCCTGGGCCTTGTGCTGGGCATCGTCACCGGCGCCCTGGACTGCTGGATGCTCAGCCTGGTGTTGTGGGGGGCGGCGTCGGTCACCGGCGGCAGCCTGGCCTGGCTGTCCCCGGATGTGCTGTCGGGCAGCGTGCTCTACCGGTTCTTCACCGGCTTCAACCCCTTTTTGCTATAACTGTACAATCATGGTAAGATAGAGATGCCGGGCGGCGGCGGACCCCGCCGCCTGCGCCTCTTTTCCGCCGCAGACACCCCCACGCGGGGCGTGCGGCCATAGAGCGGCACCTCTGCCGCATTTCTGTATCGAGGGAGGGAACCCTATGCTTTGTGTCCGTTGTAAAAAAAGAACCGCCGTGGTGTTTGTCCAGCGCATGGAAAACGGCAAACCCATCCAGGAAGGCTACTGCCTGACCTGCGCGCGGGAAATGCATATCCAGCCTGTGGATGACCTGATGAAGCGCTTCGGCGTGTCGGATCAGGACCTGGAAAATATGGAGGAGCGCATGTCCAGCTTCCTGGAGGAAGCTGCCCAGAACGGCGCCATGATGCCTGCCGAGGACGGCGGCGAACCCGAGGAATTTGTCCCCGGGGGCAGTCCGGTGTTCCCCTTCGGCCCCGGCGCCCAGACCGGCCAGCGCCCCGACGACAAGTCGGGCAAGCGGGGCCGGGACAAGAAACAGGAGCGCAAGTTCCTCAACAACTACTGCGAGAACCTGACCCAGAAGGCCAAGGAAGGCCGCATCGACCATATTGTGGGCCGCGACCGGGAGATCTACCGCGCCATCCAGATCCTCTGCCGCCGCCAGAAGAACAACCCCTGCCTCATCGGTGAGGCAGGCGTGGGCAAGACCGCCATCGCCGAGGGCATCGCCCAGCGCATCGTGGAGGGCAAAGTCCCCGCCCGTCTGGCCGACAAGGAGATCTATCTGCTGGACCTCACCGCCCTGGTGGCGGGCACCCAGTTCCGCGGCCAGTTCGAGCAGCGGGTCAAGGGTCTCATCAGCGAGGTGCGCCGGGCCGGCAACATCATCCTCTTCATCGATGAGCTGCACAATCTGGTGGGCGTGGGCGACTCGGAAGGCGCCATGAACGCCGCCAACATCATGAAGCCCGCCCTCTCCCGGGGACAGATCCAGGTCATCGGCGCCACCACCTTCACCGAGTACCGCAAGTACATCGAGAAGGACCAGGCCCTGGAACGGCGCTTCCAGCCCGTCAAGGTGGAGGAGCCCTCCATCGCCGACAGCATCGAGGTGCTCAAAGGGGTGCGCATCTACTACGAAAAGCACCACTGCGTCCGGGTGCCCGACGCCATCACCGCCAGCATCGTCCGCCTGGCCGAGCGGTACATCACCGACCGCTTCCTGCCCGACAAGGCCATCGACCTGCTGGACGAATCCTGCGCCTGCTGCAACCTGCGCCATCCCGAGATCACCGAGTTCCTCAACGCCCAGAAACAGGTGGAGGAGCTGGAAGCCAAGGAGCATGACCTGGAAAACCCCGAGGACGACAAGGCCATCGACTACGAGGCCCTGGCCCAGGTCAAGACTGAGCTGGCCCGCCTGCGGGAAAAGCTGCCGGCCCTCCAGCTGCGCACCGCCGACATCGCCGTGACCATGGACGACGTGGCCCAGGTCATCGAGCTGTGGACCGGCATTCCCGCCGTCAAGATCAAGGAGAGCGAGTACGGCCGCCTCATGGGGCTGGAGGACGCCCTGAAACAGCACATCATCGGCCAGGACGAGGCCGTCCACAAGGTGGCCCAGGCCGTCAAGCGGGCCCGCGCCGACCTGTCCGGCCGTCACCGCCCCGCCAGCTTCATCTTTGTGGGCCCCACCGGCGTGGGCAAGACCGAGCTGGTCAAGCAGCTGGCCGCCCAGCTCTTTGATACCGTGGACCCGCTCATCTCCATCGACATGAGCGAATATATGGAAAAGTACGCCGTCTCCCGCCTCATCGGTTCGCCTCCGGGCTATGTGGGCTACGATGAGGCCGGC
>JAHZHS010000006.1:24614-30428 GCA_019420135.1 Oscillospiraceae bacterium
TTTGTCGAGATCGAGAAGGCCCATCCCGACGTCATGAACATCCTCCTCCAGATCCTGGACGAGGGCAAGATCAACGACGCCCAGGGCCGCACGGTGGACTTTACCAACACCGTCATCTGCATGACCTCCAACGCGGGCAGCACCGACCGTTCGGGGGAGACCGGCTTCAACAAGACGGCGGAGCAGATCAGCGCCAACAAGAGCATGAAGGCCCTGCAGGAGTTCCTGCGCCCCGAGTTTCTGGGCCGCGTGGACGAGATCATCACCTTCCGTCCCCTGGAGCAGGCCGACCTGGAGCGCATCGCCGCCCTCATGCTGGACGAATACAAGCCCGGCATGGAGGCCCACGGCATCCATCTGGAATACACCCCCGAGGCGCTGACCGCCATCGTCGGCGAGACGAGCACCAAGTTCGGCGCCCGGGAACTGCGCCGCACCATCCGCAAGGAGGTGGAGGACCCCGTGGCCCAGGCTCTCATCGAGAGCCGCCTGGGACAGGGCACCACCCCCGACACCGTCGTGCTGGAGGCCGAGGAGGGCAAGCCGGTCCTCCGCCTGCCCCGGTAACGACAGGGGAAAGGGACAGATACCATGCGCAAACTGATGCGACCCCTCCTGCCCCGGCTGGCAGCCCTGCTGGGGGCGGTCCTGCTGCTGGCGGGCTGTGCCCCCCGCAGCCTGACCCGGTCCAGTGCGGCGGGGCGCTCCCCCCTGGACTGGCCCCAGGCAGACTCGGGCAGCCGGGAGGACTCCTCCTCCGACGGCGGAAAGTTCTGGGACGGCTGGGACGGCTTCTGGGACGGTTCCTCCGGCAGCGGGTCCCCCGCCCGGGGCACCACGGCGGAACAGCGCCGCTACGGCAGCGCCGCCCTGCTGGCCTGGCCCAGCGTGCTGGTCAGCGTCTACCTGGACGAGGCAAACGGCGCCTCCTGGGATGAGGAGGCTATCGCCGAAAGCCGGGATACCCTGGCCACGGCGGTGGACTGGATCGGGGAGCAGTGCGCCCGCTACAACGTGGATGCCCACATCACCTGTGACGACGGCAGCGCGGACAGCGGCCTGTTCTACCACCTGACCTACAACGGCAGCTTTGCCGGGGGCACCGACTCGGCGGAGAGCGACGATTTTTACACCGCCGCCTACGACTTCTGCGCCCAGCTGGACACCCAGGAGCTGCATGACCGGTACGGGACCTCCAACGTGGGATTTCTGCTGTTCTTGCCGGTGGACGGGGCGTCCTTCACCATCGTCCACTATATGGAGGACGGGGCGGACTACTACCATGAGTTCAGCTGCCTCTACCGCTACGACGCCTACACCGCCCCCGACGCGGCGGAGACCCCGGCGGTCTACGCCCACGAGATCCTGCATCTGTTCGGCGCCCCCGACCTGTACGAGGACAGCACCGACTATTATGTCACCCCCGACCTGACCGCCTATGTGGAGGAGACCTGGCCGGATGAAATCATGCTGGATACCTACGGTCCCGGCGGCAGCATGGTGTACGGCGGCATCGAGAAGGAGATCGGCCCCCTGACGGCCTACCGTCTGGGGTTGTGCACCGAATTTGAGGGGATGGACCGCTTCCCCCAGGTGACCGAGCTGCCCGCGGGGGCGTTCTCGGCCCGGACGCCGTCGGGCGACGTGCGCCTGCCCGACGGCGCGGTGGCGGCCCGCCCCGGCGCCTGACAGGGAAGGAGGAAGCCCATGGACGGCGAACAGTTCCCTCTGCGGGTGGAGCAGGTTACAGCGGCCGGCTTTGAGGAATGGCGGGTGGGGGACACCCTGCCCGAGCGCCTGTGCGAGCACTGGCAGCTGGTCTACCTGTTCAGCGGCATGGCCGAGGAACAGGGCGACGGCCGCACCGTGACCCTGCGGGCGGGACAGCTGTGGTTCCACCGCCCCGGGGAGACGGTGGCCATGCGGGCGGTGGGGGAGGTTCCCCCCGAGGTGCTGCGGGTGGTCTTTTCCTGCCCCGGCACCGCCCTGGACGAGCTGTACGGCCGTCCCTGGCGCATCGACATGGCCGAGCGGCTGCGGATGCAGCAGATCGCGGCGGCGGTGGGGGAGCTGTTCACCCCCGCCCCGGAGCCGGGAGGCATCCCGGTGCGCAAGGGGGAGCCGCCCTTCGGGGCGGAGCAGTACCTCTGCGCCAGTCTGGAACTGCTGCTCATCCAGCTCATCCGTGCCCGGCGGCGAACCCGGCGGCTGAGCACCCGCGCCCGGCAGGAGCGGGACCAGCAGGCGCTGGTGGACCATGTGCGCACCTACTTTTCCAGAAACCTGGCCCGGGAACTGAGCGTTGCCCAGGTCTGCCGGGACTGCGGGGTCAGCCGGGCACGGCTGCAGAAAGCCTTCCGCGCCCGGCTGCACCAGGGGGCCATGGAGACCTTCGCCGCCATGAAGATGGAGCGGGCCAAGGAACTGCTGGCCGCAGGCTGCACCCCCGGGGAGGCGGCGGGACGGCTGGGCTTTGCCGACGGAGCGTACTTTTCCCGGTGTTTTCGCCGGGCGGAGGGCATGTCCCCCCGGGAATACTGCCGCAAACTTCGCCCGCCGGAAGTCAAGAGCGCAACAAACCGACATGCGCCTCCCTCAAACGTCCATGTAACAAAGCCGGGCGGTGAAGTAGAATAAAGGCAGAAACCACCGGCGAAACCCACGTAAACACCGGAAAAAATCGGACCGCAGCCGGACGGCCCCGCCTGCACAGACGGCAGGCGGCAAGCCGGGCGGCAACAAAAATACAAAAACATACAAAGGAGCGACTATTATGGCAATCCTGGTCAGCGGCGGCGCCGGATACATCGGCAGCCATACCTGTGTGGAACTTCTGGAAGCCGGCTACGACATTGTCGTGGCGGACAACTTCTATAACTCCTGCCCCGAGGTCCTGAACCGGATCAAGACCATCACCGGCAAGGACTTCCGCTTCGTGGAGGCGGACATGACCGACAAGACCGCCGTGGAGGCTCTGTTTGCCGCCAACCCCGACATCGACTGCGTCATCCAGTTCGCTGCCTACAAGGCGGTGGGGGAGAGCGTCTCCAAGCCCATTGAATATTACTCCAACAACCTGGCCTGCAGCCTGAACATTCTGGACGTCATGCGCCGTCATGACTGCCACAACTTCATTTTCTCCTCCTCGGCCACCGTCTACGGCGATCCCGCCAGCGTGCCCATCACCGAGGACTTCCCCACCGGCGCCACCACCAACCCCTACGGCACCACCAAGGTCTTTACCGAGCGCATCCTCACCGACTGCTGCCACGCCGACCCCGAGCTGAACGTGGCACTGCTGCGCTACTTCAACCCCATCGGCGCCCATCCCTCGGGACTCATCGGCGAGGACCCCAACGGCATCCCCAACAACCTGGTCCCCTACATCGCCAAGGTGGCCGTGGGCAAGCTGGAAAAGGTCCATGTCTTCGGCAATGACTACCCCACCCCCGACGGCACCGGCGTGCGGGATTACATCCATGTGGTGGACCTGGCCAAGGGCCATGTGGCCGCCATCAAGAAGCTGGAGCAGAAGCCCGGCCTCTTCATCTGCAACCTGGGCACCGGCCACGGATACAGCGTGCTGGATGTGATCCATGCCTTCAGCAAGGCCTGCGGCCGGGAACTGCCCTATGTCATCGACCCCCGCCGCCCCGGCGACATTGCCGAGTGCTGGGCCGACCCCTCCAAGGCGGAGCGGGAGCTGGGCTGGAAGGCCCAGTACGGCATCGAGGAGATGTGCCGCGACAGCTGGAACTGGCAGAGCCACAACCCCGACGGCTACAAGACCAAGGCGTAACCGTCCGGCGTTCCCATACAGATACGGAAAAGGCGCAGACCCCGCCAGGGGCCTGCGCCTTTCTTCAGCGTACCGGATTTCCCGGCACGCTGCAAAAGGGACAACAGCCGCGCACGGCGGTGCCTGACGCGGCTGTTTCCCCTTTTGGAATCTCCTTCGACAAAATTCTGCGGCAAACCGCGCACTCGTTCCTCGCACACAATTTGCCGCAGAATTTCCCGGTCGGTGTCACCATCGTCGGCACGCTGCGCCCGCAGGCGCGTTTCGTAGGCCAACCGCTGCACAGCAGCGGCTCTTAGGCCGGAGATGTCCGCCGATGGCGACAGATTTTATACGTTTCCACAATCGGAAAAGGCGCAGACCCCGCCAGGGGCCTGCGCCTTTGTTGTACCTTGTCACCGGGGAGGAAACATTCCCCGGAATTTTCCGTATTTTCTGTTAAGGGGAAAGGGGTGCCGTCTCAGCGGCGGCGCACCAGCATGACGATGCAGATGAGCAGCAGCATGAGGGCCGCCGCGCCGATGACCAGCAGCACCGTCTCAAACACCTGCAGGCTGAACCCGCTCTGGATGCCCTGGGCAGCACCGGAAAAGATCTCGGACACGCTGGAGCCGCTGGAGGTGGAAACGCTCTGGCTGCCGTCGTTGGCGCTCAGAGCCGCGCTGGCGGCATCCCCGTCCCCCATGGAGGAGAGGAACTCAGCCAGCATGTCCCCGGCCATGGTGACCATGCGGGTGTCCGAATCGCTTTTCACCCGGTCGCCGTTCACCGCCCCGGACAGATACTGGGCAAACACCCGGCAGGCGCCCTGCAGGGGGGCGGCGGAATCCTCCGCGATGGTCCAGCCGTCGCTGACCCACATCTGGTTAAGGTAGAGCAGCAGCTGCATGCCGGTGTCCTGGGTGGCGGCCTGGTAGATCTCATCCCCGAAGGTGCTTACATCCCCGGTGTTCACATCCCCGAAGGTCAGGGCAATGAACTGGTAGGCGCGGTCATATTCGTTGGCCGAGCTGTAATAGTCCCGGATGGTCTGGGCCAGGTCGGTGCCCTGGCTCAGTTTGGAACCGATGACCACCGCGTCCAGGTCGGCCCGCAGATCGCTGCCGCTGAACATGGAGTTGTCGTCCTCAAAGGTGCCGCTCATGAGATCGGCATAGCCGGCGGCGTCGGAGGCCTGCCCCGCATACTGCTGAGCCAGCTCCATGCAGTCGCCGCCCCAGCTGCCCGCCACCGGCAGGCCCCGGTAGACCAGGTTGAGGGAGGCCAGCAGATGGCCGAAGTCCACGCTGCCCGCCGAAGTCTCCACGCTGCCCAGCCCCTGCAGCGAAACAAGCTCCCCGTCCTGCTCCGCCACATAGCTCTCGAAGCCGGCGTCGCGCACGCCGGCGGTCACCTGCCAGATGCCGCTGTTGTAGACGCCGGTGCGGGTGTAGGAGAGGGTAAGCTCGATGGGGTCCAGGGATTCGGCGGAATTGTCCTGGGCATACTGCCCGGCCAGGGAATACAGCCGGGAAAGGCCGTCCATCACGGTATCATAGTCCTCCGCCGCCACGGGCAGAGAAAATGCCGCCAGCAGCATCATTGCCGCCAGCAGGCCGATCAGACGCAGTCTTTTCATCGGTTTGCCAAGCACCTCCGGTATTGCTCGAAAATCCGGGAGACAGCGCCCGGATCCTGTGTCGAAAAATGGTCTGTAACTGACTTAGTATACCATAACGGGCCCCGCGCTGTCACGTGAAATTTTTGCGTGAGAGAGTTACTCTCAAAAATTTACAAGCCCAGGCCTTTTGTTTGGGCCTCCGGCATGGTATGATAGAATCTATAACCATCGAATTCAGGCGAAAAAGGGGGATGCCAATGGCGCCGATCATCCGTACCGTGGGCCTGCGCAAGGTCTACGCGGTGGGCAAGGAGCGGGTCGTTGCCCTGGACAACGTGGACATCAGCGTGGAAGAGGGCGACTCCTGCCGCATCGAGGGCCAGTCGGGCAGCGGCAAGTCCACCTTGCTCAATCA
>JAHZHS010000060.1 GCA_019420135.1 Oscillospiraceae bacterium
AAATGGCTGCTCCAGACCTTCCACGGCATCAAGGAGATCAAGGTCATGGGCCGGGAAGAATTTTTCTACCGCAGTTATGCCGACACCAACTACGCCTTTGCCGAGGCTGACCGGGAACAGAACCTCAACCAGATGCTCACCCGCCCCATGATCGAGATCACCTGCATCGGCGGCCTGCTGAGCATCATCGCCGTGCAGATCGCCTGGGGTGCTCCCATCGCCCAGTACATTTCGGTGCTGTCGGTGTTCGCCATGGCGGCCATGCGGCTGCTGCCCTCCTTCAACCGCATCATGAGCAACATCAGCAGCGTGCTGGCATCCGTTCCCGGCCTGGACGCCCTGGCCGACGACATGCGCCGGGCCGACGCCATGCATCAGGAACTTCCCCCTCAGACCGGCACCCCCGTCCGGCTGGAAACCGCCGTGGAGGTCAGCGGCCTGACCTTCACCTACCCGGGCAAGACGCGGCCGGTACTCCAGGATGTGAATCTCACCATCCCGAAAAACGGCGCGGTAGCTCTCATCGGTCCTTCCGGTTCGGGAAAGACTACCCTGGCGGATATCATTCTCGGCCTGATCCAGCCGCAGAGCGGCAGCGTTCTTGTGGACGGCAACAGCATCTTCGACAACCTGAACAGCTGGCACAAACTGGTAGCCTATATCCCGCAGAACATCTACCTCATCGACGACAGCATCCGGGCCAATGTGGCTTTCGGTTCCGCCGAGGAGGAGATCCGTGACGACAAGATCTGGCAGGCACTGAAAAGCGCCCAGCTGGACACCTTTGTCCGCAGCCTGGAAAAAGGTCTGGACACCATGGTGGGTGACCAGGGCGTCAAGCTGTCGGGCGGGCAGCGCCAGCGCATCGGCATTGCCCGCGCCCTCTACCACAACCCTGAGGTCCTGGTCCTGGACGAGGCCACCAGCGCCCTGGACAGCGAGACCGAAACCGCTGTGATGGAGGCCATCAACCGCCTGCAGGGCAACAAGACCATCCTGGTCATTGCCCACCGGCTGACCACCATCCGCAACTGCGACACCATTTACGAGGTCAAGAACGCCCGGGTCACCCAGCTCTCCCATGAGGATCTGCGGCAGCGGCTGCGCGCCAAATCCTGATTTTTCCCCGGCCTGATTTTCCGGCCGCAAAGCCCATGAAAAAACCGGAGACTGCATCTGCAGTCTCCGGTTTTCTGTTGCAATCAGCTGAACATGACCACGTCCTGGGCGGGAGCCTTTGCAGGCTCTACGGACAAAGCCGTCAGCACCGGGCCGGTGGCGTCGGGGGTCTGGCCCTTGTAGATGGGGTGGAACTTGACGTTCACCTTGGCGGTGACGGTGATCCAGTCCCGCTGTTTCAGCGCCTTGTAGGCGTCGTACCGGCAGGGGAAGCCGACGAACTGGATGTCCTGCACGCAGCAGGTCATGGCGAACCGACCCGGGACAAAGCTGTCCTTGCCCGCACGGGTGGTCTGGCAGACCTGAGCCAGGAACTTGACCGTCTTGCCATCATACTTCTTCATATCGTCCATGCAGTCCATGTACCAGACACCGAAGTATTCCTCCGGGATGTCGATGACCGGTGCATTGACGTCGAAAGGCAGCGGGTCGGGGATGTCGTCGTAAGCCACCGAGCCGTTGGCGAACTCGTAGGCAATGTCGCAGCGGCGGCTGGCCTGGCGCACCAGCTTGTGGATGAGCTGGCGGCTCTCGTCATCGTTGACCTGCTCGGCACGGTTGACCACCAGCAGTTCGCTGACCCGCAGCTTGTCCAGCAGCAGCGAGCGCATGGCGTTGTCCCCGGCGTAGGTCTTGATGGTGGTGCCGTCCGCCGTGGCCAGGCACTGATAGATCAGCCAGTTTTCCGGCATGGCGTCCACCAGATCCTGGATCAGCCACATACCGTTGTACTCGATGACCACACGGCCGCAGCCGCTTTGGGCAGCCAGCTTTTCCAGGTTTTCGCGGTTGAGCTCACTCTTGTCCTCCAGCGTGGCCACCGTCACGCCGCCAAAGCCGAACTTGTCGGAGTTGTATTCTTCCTCGCCCTCCTCGCAGACAAGGAGCAGCGTCTTGTCCCCCGAGTCAAACTGGGGATCTTCCATGGTTTCCTGAATGAAGCGGGTCTTGCCGCTTTCCAGCATACCCACAAACAGGTATACCGGGATCTCTTTTGCCGCCATAGCAGCCTCCTGTATCTATGATAGGTTGGGATCAGACACCGAACAGCTGGGCCACGGCGTCCTCCTTGAGGTCGGAGCCGATCACACACAGCTTGCCGGTGACATCCGGGGTGGTCTCGCGGATCTCATGCTCGCCGGGGACCATGTCGAACTCATACCAGGTGCTGCCGCCGTCCACAATGCCCTTGGCGCGCAGGATCTGGCCGTATTCGCCGCCGTCCAGGGCGGTGAGGGCCTTGTCCAGATCCTCACGGGTGAAGCGGCGGGCCGTCTCACGGCCCCAGCTGGTGAACACCTCGTCGGCGTCGTGGTCATGATGATGGTGGCCGCAGCTGCAGACACCATGCTCATCATAGTGATGCTCATGATGATGCTCGTGCTCCTCATGGTCGTGGTCATGGTGGCAGCACTCGTGGTCATGATCGTCCTCATGGTCGTGATGGCAATGGTCATGCTCGCCGTGATCCTCATGATCATGGTCCTCATGGTCATGGTCGTGGTGGCAGCAGCACTCCTCGCCGTCATGGTCGTGATGGTGATGGTGGTGGTGCTCCTCCTCGCCGGCGTGGGCCTGGTTGGAGGCAGCGGCCTCGGCCAGCAGCTCAGCCACCAGATCCCGCTTGCCGTCCATGACCGACACGATCTGCTTGCCGTTGAGGGCCATCCAGTCGGTGGTGACAATGGTGGCGGTGGGGTTCTTCTCCTGCAGCATCTTGACGGCGGCGTCGATCTTTTCCTGGGATGCCTTGCCGGTGCGGCTGAGGATCAGGCAGGAGGCATGGCTGACCTGATCGTTGTAGAACTCACCGAAGTTCTTCATATACAGCTTGACCTTGTTGACGTCGGCCACCGTGACAAAGCTGTTGAGCTCCACGGGCAGCGTCTCGGCCACGCCCTCCACCGCGCGGGTGACGTCGGACAGCTTGCCGACGCCGGAGGGCTCGATGAGGATGCGGTCGGGGTGATAGGTCTCGACCACCTTCTTGAGGGCTTCCCGGAAGTCGCCCACCAGGGAGCAGCAGATGCAGCCGGAGTTGAGCTCGTTGACCTGGATGCCGGCCTCCCGCATGAAGCCGCCGTCGATGCCGATCTCACCGAACTCGTTTTCGATGAGGACCAGCTTCTCGCCACCGAAGGCCTCCTGGATCAGCTTCTTGATGAGGGTCGTCTTGCCGGCGCCCAGAAAGCCGGAGAAAATGTCAATCTTGGTTTTGGTCTCTGCCATGGTTGTTTACCTCTATTTCTCAACAATACTGTGTGCATTAGCAATCTTGGTTATGAACTGCTAATACCATTATAACAAAGCCGTCAAGGGGGTTGCCCCTGTTTTTCGGGCGTATTTTTGAACTTTTTGCAAAATTTGTCCCGGCCCGCGCGTATGAGATGGTATACTGATTGCAGAAATGCGGGCCTGCCCTGTGACGGCGGACCGCTGCGAAAGGAGCCGACCGGTTTGTACCGTATCTTTCTTGTGGAGGACGACCCCATCATCACCCGGGAGGTGGCACGCCATCTCACCGCCCTGGGCTACGAGACCGCCTGTGCTGACCAGCTGCAGGACATCCTGCCCCAGTTCACCGCCTTTGCCCCCCAGCTGGTGCTGCTGGACCTGTCCCTGCCTTACCACAACGGCTATTACTGGTGCCGCCGCCTGCGGGAGGTCACCGACGTTCCCATCGTCTTTCTCTCCTCGGCGGCGGACAACCTGAACATTGTCACCGCCATGGACCTGGGGGCCGACGACTACATTGCCAAGCCCTTCGACCTGGAAATATTGGCTGCCAAGGTGCAGGCCATTCTGCGCCGGGCCTACGCCTACGCCAAACCTGCCGAGCTGATGGACTGCGGCGGCGGGGCGGTGCTGGACCTGGGCACCGGCGTGGTGAAAAACGGGGAAGCCGCCGTGGAGCTGACCAAGAACGAGCTGCGCATTCTGCAGACGCTGCTGGCGCGGCGGGGCCGCACGGTGGCCCGGGACACCCTGATGACGGCGCTGTGGGCCACCGACTGTTTTGTGGATGAGAACACCCTGACCGTCAACGTGGGGCGGCTGCGCAAAAAGCTGGAAGCCGCCGGGCTGCCGGGGCTGATCCATACCAGAAAAGGGGAGGGATACTGCATCGAATGAGCCGGTTCTTTGCCTATCTGTACACCCAGCGGCGGGTGGTGCTGCTGTGGGCGGTGACGGCGGCGCTGCTCTGGCTTCTGTGCAGCCTGTACCGCCTGCCCTTTGAGCCCTTCGGCTATGCCATGGCCCTGTCGGGGGTGGCGGGGGTCATTTTGCTGGGGGAAGGCTATCCCGCCTACGCCCGTCGCTGCCGGGAGGTCCGGCTGGCCGCCGATACTCCCGGCGCCTGTCCCCCCCTTCCCCCGCCCGAGGGCGGTTCCGAAGGGCTGGAGGCCGCCTACCAGCAGAGCCTGCGCGCCCTGGCCGACGCATACGCCCGGACCGGCCGCACTGCCCGGGAACAGCAGGACGACATGCTGGACTACTTTACCATGTGGGCCCATCAGGTCAAGACGCCCCTGGCGGCCATGCGGCTGCTGCTGCAGGGGGAGGAGGCCCCGCCCCGGGCGGAGCTGGAGCGGGAACTCTTTGCCACCGAAGGCTATGTGGGCATGGTGCTGGGGTATCTGCGCCTGGGCAGCCCCCAGAACGATCTGGTGCTGCGCCCCACGCCCCTGGACCCGGTGATCCGGGCGGGAGCCCGGCGCTTTGCCCGGATGTTCATCTTAAAAAAGCTGACCTTCTGCTACGAGGGCACCGGCGCCCACCCCGTTTCCGACGCCAAGTGGGTGGGATTCATTCTGGAACAGTTGCTCTCCAACGCCGTGAAGTACACCCCCGCCGGAGGCCGGGTCACCATCGCCGCCGACAGCCGCTGCCTGTCGGTGACCGACACCGGCATGGGCATCCGGCCGGAGGATCTGCCCCGCATCTTTGAGAAGGGCTACACCGGCTGCAACGGCCGTGTGGAGCAGACCTCCTCGGGGCTGGGACTCTACCTCTGCGCCCAGGCGGCAAAAAAGCTTGGCTGCACCATCCATGCTTCCAGCACGCCGGGACAGGGTACCCGGGTGGAGCTGCTCTTTCCTCCCGAGCCGCCCCTCTACGAGTGACAGCCAACATGACAAAACTGTTAGGTACGCCCCGCATTTTGTAAGGTAAATCCATGGCGACAGTCCCCCGCCGGGCGGTACACTGTTGGCAGGACGGAAGAATCGGGTCCCTTCCGCCCGTCAGCCAAAGGATACCGCCCCGTTTTCCGTTTCCTGCGGGGCCTTGCAAAAGGAGCATGTACCATGTCATTGCTGGAAATCAGCCATCTGCAGAAAATCTATTCCACCCGCTTCGGCGGGGTCAAGGTGGAGGCCTTGTCCGATGTGAGCTTTACGGTGGAGCAGGGAGAATACCTGGCCATCATGGGCGAGTCGGGGGCAGGCAAGACCACCCTGCTGAACATTCTGGCCGCCCTGGACCGTCCCACCGGCGGTTCGGTCTGCCTCAACGGCCGGGACGTCACCAAGATCAGCGACCGGGAGCTGTCTGCCTTCCGCCGGGATCACCTGGGCTTTGTCTTTCAGGACTTCAACCTGCTGGACACCTTTTCTCTAAAGGACAACATCTTTTTGCCCCTCGTGCTGGCGGGCACCCCCTATCGGGAGATGTCTTTGCGGCTGGGGCCCATCGCCCGGCAGCTGGGCATTGCCGAACTGCTGGACAAATACCCTTATGAAGTCTCCGGCGGCCAGAAGCAGCGGGCCGCCGTGGCCCGGGCCCTCATCACCCGGCCGGAGCTGGTGCTGGCCGACGAGCCCACCGGCGCCCTGGACTCCCGCTCCTCCGAGAGCCTGCTCCACCTCTTCGGCAAGATCAACGAGGGCGGGCAGACCATCGTCATGGTCACCCACAGCGTCAAGGCCGCCAGCCATGCAGGGCGGGTGCTCTTTCTGCGGGACGGCCAGGTCTACCACCAGCTCTACCGCGGCGGCATGAGCACCGAGGCCATGTTTGCCCGCATCTCCGACACCCTGACCGCCCTTTCGGGAGGTGAGCAGGATGTCTAAGCTGGCACTGTACCTGCGCCTTGCCGCCCGCAACCTTCTGAAAAACCGGCAGTATTACGGTCCCTTTGCCCTGACGTCCGCCGGGTGCGCCGCCATGTGCTACATCATGCGGTTTCTCAGCTACAATGAGCTGGTGTCCACCATGCGGGGTTCCGCCTACGTCCAGCTTATGCTGGGGCTGGGCAGCTTCATCATGGTGTTCCTGGTGGTCTGGATCATGGCCTACGCCAACGGTTTTGTTATCCGGCGCCGCACCAAGGAGCTGGCCCTCTACGGCATCCTGGGCATGGAAAAGCGCAATGTGGGCGCTGTGCTGGGGCTGGAGACCCTCTTTCTCTACCTGGCCGGCACTGCCCTGGGCGTCTTTGGCGGGGCACTGCTCTCCAAACTGGTGCTGCTTTTGCTGCTGCGGCTGGTCCGCTTTGATGTGACGCTGGGCTTTTCCATCAGCACCCAGGGCGCGGCCGAGACCTTTGCCGCCTTTGCCCTTTTGTTTCTCTTTCTCTATCTGCGCAACCTCCGCGTGGTGCGCAAGACCAGCCCCATCGAGCTGCTCCACGCCGGTTCAGTGGGGGAGCGGGAACCCAGAAGCCGGGTTTTCCTGGCCCTGTTCGGTGTGGTGACTCTGGCAGGCGGCTATGCCATCTCCTTCTTCACCACCAACTTTCTCTATGTCATCCTGCTCTTCTTTGTGGCGGTGGCACTGGTTATTGTTGGCACCCACTGCCTCTTCGGGGCGGGCAGCGTGGTGGTGCTCAAGGCGCTGCGCAAAAACAAGGCCCTCTATTACCGGCCCCGGAATTTCACCGCCATCTCGGGCCTCATCTACCGCATGAACCAGAACGCCCGGGGCCTGGCCAACATCTGCATTCTGGCCACCACCGTGCTGGTCAGCGTGGCCACCACCGTCTGCCTCTATGCCGGCACCGGGGAGACCATCGAAAACATGTACCCCAACGACCTCACCCTGTCGGTCAACTTCAGTGACGACGGCCTGGCCCAGGAAAACGCCGACGCCTGGGAGGCCCCCATCCGGCAGACCGCGGCGGAATACGGCGTCACCGACGGGGAGATGGAGAGCTTCTATCTCTTTGCCTTCGGCGCCCACGCCGGGGCGGGCAATGTCTACACCCCTGCCTTGGCCGCCGACTCCCAGACCGCCGACACCCCCAACCTGATCTTCATGACTGCCGCCGATTACAGCCGCCTCACCGGGCAGGACGTCACCCTGGCGGACGGGGAGATCCTGGCCCGGGGGCTGTATGATGCCACCGGCAGCCTCACCATCGGGGACACCGTCTACCAGGTGGCGGGGGAGGCGGAGGAATTTCCCACCGTCAACGGCGGCTACGGCAGCCACACCGTCTGCATCGTGGTGCCCGGCACCGACACCATGGCCGCCCTGCGGGCCACCCTGACGCCGGACAACAAGTACGTCCCCACCATCCGGCGGTATCTGAACCTCAACACCGACCGGCTGGACGCCGCTGCCATCAACGACCTGGCCACCGCCCTGGAGACGGTTGCCAATCCCGACCCGTCCCCCGACTGGCTCACCTCCCGCTCCTACGTCTACACCCGGGAGGGCATGCGGGTGGAGCTCTACAACATGAACGGCAGCTTTGTCTTTCTGGGCATCTTCCTGGCCATCATGTTCACCATGGCCACCGTGCTCATCATCTACTACAAGCAGCTCAGCGAGGGCTACGAGGACCGGGACCGCTTTGTCATCCTGCAGAAGGTGGGCATGAGCGCCGACGAGGTCCGCAGCACCATCCGGGTGCAGGTGCTCATGGTCTTTTTCCTGCCCCTGGTCATGGCGGCGGTGCATCTGGCCGCAGCCTTTCCCATCCTCATGCGCATGGTGTCGGCCTTCGGGGTGTACAACAGCACCCTGTTCCTCCTCTGCTGCCTCATCACCCTGGCAGGGTTTGCCCTGTGCTATGTGGCCGTCTACGCCATGACATCCCGCAAATATTACAGCATCGTCAAGCGCTGAATCTCCGTTTCACCGTCCGGAAGGGGCGGGCCTGTGCCGCAGGCCCGTCCCTTTCCTTTGGTCTGCCGTCCATTTGACCTTTTGGCAAAACGTGCTACAATACAGACAGAAAACAGCCAGGGCCCTCTTGCGGCCTTGTTTCAGAAAGGAAGGGTTTCCCTTGACGACCAATGAAAAGATTGCCGCCCTGCGCGCCGCTGCCCAGGCCGCAGGCGCCGACGGCGTCATCCTCATGACCAGCGATCCCCATTCGGGAGAGTATCTGCCCGAGCATTACTGCAGCCTGACCCATTTCTCCGGCTTCACCGGGGAGAATTCCACCCTGGTGGTCACCGGCAAGGCCAGCGCCCTGTGGGTGGACGGCCGCTTCTATGTCCAGGCGGACAAGCAGCTGGCTGGCACCGAGATCCAGTCCATGCACGCTGGAGCCGCAGGGGTTCCCACGGTGGACGAATACCTCAAGGCCAATGCCCAGGAGGGCCAGACCTTCGTCACCGACGGTTCCTGCATGCCCACCAAGGTGTTTGAGCAGTACCGCGACGCCTTGGCTTCCTGCGGCGCCGCTCTCAAGAGCCTGGACGTGGTCAGCCCCCTGTGGGCCGACGTCCGCCCCGCCCTGCCCGACACTCCCTGCTTTTTGCTGAGCCGGGAGCAGACCGGCGCCACCGCCGCGGAAAAGCTCAACACGGTGCGCGCCCAGCTGCAGAAGGCAGGGGCCACCGCCCTGGCCGTGACCCAGCTGGACTGTGTGGGCTGGCTGCTCAACCTGCGTGCCCATGACCTGCCCTGCACCCCCCTGGCCATCGCCTACGCCTTTGTGACCATGAAGAGCTGCACCCTCTTCCTGGCCCCCGGCCGTCTGTGCACCGATGACGTGGATGTGCTCACCGCCCAGGGTGTGGAGCTCCGCCCCTACGACTCCCTGCTGGATTTTGTCCGCGGCCTGACCGGTAAGGAGACGGTGCTCATCGCCCCCGAGGCCACCAACTATGACCTCTACGCCGCGCTGGAGGCCAACCCTGCCCTCACCGTCCTGCCCGGCACCGATCCCATCACCGCCCTCAAGGGCGTCAAGAACGAGGTGGAGCTGACCAACCTGCGGGAGTGCCACATCCGGGACGGCGTGGCCATGGTCCGCTTTGAGATGGACCTGGAAAAGGCCCTGGCTGAGGGCAAGCCTCTGCGGGAGTGTGACATCGACACCATGCTTCATCGCCGCCGGGCCGAACAGCTGGGCTTTGACGAGGAGAGCTTCGGCACCATTGCAGCCTACGGTCCCAACGCGGCCATGATGCACTATCAGGCCAAGCCCGGCGCCGACAGCCCCATTGAGCCCCACGGCTTTTTGCTGGTGGACTGCGGCGGCCAGTACGACTGCGGCACCACCGACATCACCCGCACCTACCCGGTGGGCCCCCTCACCGACAACGAGCGCCGCTACTACACCTGGACGCTGCAGAGCCACATCGGCATTGCCCAGGCGGTGTGGCTGGACTACTGCACCGGCTTTGCCCTGGACAGCTTTGCCCGCGGTCCCCTGTGGAAGCACAAGATCAACTACCGCTGCGGCACCGGCCACAGCGTGGGCTTCATGTCCAGCGTCCATGAGGGCCCCCAGAGCCTGCGCCCCAACAACCCGGTGATCTTCCGCCCCGGCATGACCATCACCGACGAGCCCGGCGTCTATGAGACCGACGAGGTGGGTATCCGCATCGAGAACGAGCTGGTCTGCGTGGACAAGGGGGAGAACCAGTACGGCCGCTGGCTGGGCTTTGAGCCCATGACCTTTGTGCCCATCGACCTGTCCCCCGTGCTGGTGGACGAGCTGACCCGCAGCGAGATCGACTGGATCAACAGCTATCACAAAAACGTCTACGAGGTACTGTCTCCCCGTCTGACCGACGCCGAGCGCAGCTGGCTGGCCGCCAAGACCGCGCCCATCGCCCGGTGATTGCCTTTTTCCCCGCATAACACAAAAAGTACCGCCCCGGCTGCCTGAAACTCCAGGCCGCCGGGGCGGTTTGTTTGTCTGGTGTGAGGGGCGGGGAATCAGCTTTCCGCCATCGAGACCAGATACTTGTAGATCTGGGGCTTGTACTGCTCATACAGGCCCATGGACTCGTACAGTTCCTTGTAATACTTGAACAGCGACGCCCGGGTGGTCACCACATTGATGGGGTTGAGCCCGGTGTGGCAGATGCTCTCCTTGTTCTGCAGGTAGTTGTATACCGGCACCGCCAGGGCGTAGAAGCGCTGGGCGTAGCGGATGAAGCTGAGGTTGAAGTAGAGGTCCTCGCTCCAGTTCAGCTCCTCGCTGCAGATGACATCCTCGTGCTGCCGGACGATGTCGGCGCGGTAGAGCGTGTGCCACATGACGCCGTAGTAAAGGGAGGCCGGCTCCTGCATGAGGCCCTGGGCAAACTCCGCCTTGGTCATGAACCCCTCGGGCAGAAAGCCGAAGGTCTGCACCCGCTCGTCGGAGGGCAGCAGCCGCTCCATGGTTTCGTCGAATTTTTCGGCAAAGGTGGTGTCCCGCATGGCCCTGGGCAGGCTGGGCTTTTCCGGCGGGGGCGTGACCCGGTTGTAGTGGGCAATGACCAGGTCGGCCTCATACTGTTCCGCCTTTTCCACCATGAGGCGGGTGGCGTCGGGCTGGAGGGTGTCGTCCGCATCCACAAACTGCAGATATTTGCCCAGGGCCAGGCGCAGCCCCAGGTTGCGGGTAGCCGCCACGCCGCTGTTGGGTTTGTCCACCAGCAGGATGCGCGGGTCCACCTTGGCGTACATCTCGCACACCTGCAGGCTGACGTCCTTGGAACCGTCGTTCACCAGCAAAATCTCCAGATTGGAATAGCTTTGCTTGCGGATACTCTCGACGCAGCGTGCAATATGATTTTGGGCATTGTAGATGGGTACGATCACACTGACTAGCGGCTGCTGGTCCATAGGGCTCCTCCTCCCCAAAAACCGCCGGAAGCTCCTTCCGGCAGCAAACTTCTCCTTTTGTTTTTCTATCATATCGCATTGCTCCCAAAAAAACAACGTGGTATACTGGTGCTATTCGACTTTTTCCCGCGGAGTTCTGCCCCACGAAGCAGGGCCTGCCGGCCATACAGGAGTTTTACCATATGAAAGAACACATTTCCGAACTGCGCACGCTGGAGCGCAATCTTTACGCTTATAATTATGCCCTGGGGCTCATGACCTATGACGAGGCCACCGCCGCCCCCGCCGAGAGTTCCGAGGGCCGGGCGGAGGCGGCTGAGATTCTCAGCCGCGCCCAGTTTGACACGCTGGTCCAGCCCTCCACCGACGCCCTGCTGGACGCCGCCCAGGCCGAAGCCGACACCGAGCAGGAACAGGCCGAGGTGCGGGAGCTGCGCATCCGCCTGGACCGCATCCGCCCCATCCCGGCAGACGAGTATGCCGCCTTCACCCGCCTGACCCAGGAGTCGGTGTCGGTGTGGGGCAAGGCCAAGCGCAACAACGACTTTGCCCTCTTTGCTCCCTATCTGGAGCGGCTCATCGCGGCCCGCCGCCGTCAGGCTTCCCTGATCGACCCCGACCGCGATCCCTATGAGGTATTGCTGGACCAGTTTGAGCGCGGCCTGACCATCGAGCGGTGCGACGCCTTCTTCTCCCAGCTGCGGGCCGCCATTGTGCCGCTGCTCCAGGCCATTGCCGACCACGGCACCCCGGTTCGCACCGACTTCCTGGACCAGGACTGGCCCGTCGACGGCCAGCGCGCCCTGGCCTACAAGATCATGTCCCTGTGGGGTCTGGACCCCGCCCACTGCTCCCTGGCCGAGAGCGAGCATCCCTTCACCAACGGCTTCAAC
>JAHZHS010000061.1 GCA_019420135.1 Oscillospiraceae bacterium
GTGGAGGATGACGCCCGGCTGAACCAGGCGGTCTGCACCTATCTGAACGACAGCGGCTTTGCGGCCACCGGCTGCCTGACGGCGGCCGCCGCCTATGAGGCGATGTACAGCACCCTCTATGACCTGATCGTCTCGGACATCATGATGCCCGGGGAGGACGGCTTCACCTTTGCGGAGAACGTCCGCCGGGTCAACGGGACGGTGCCCATTCTGTTCATGTCCGCCCGTGACGATCTGACCGCCAAGCAGAAGGGATTCCAGCTGGGCATCGACGACTACATGGTCAAGCCCATCGAGCTGGCCGAGCTGCTGCTGCGGGTGCGGGCCTTGCTGCGCCGGGCCCACATCGAGATGGAGCGGCGGCTGACGGTGGGCAGCCTGACGCTGGACGCCGACGCGGTCACCGCCGTGTCGGGCGGGGAGGAGATCCCGGTGACCACCCGGGAGTTCAACATTTTGTACAAGCTGCTGTCCTACCCCAACAAGACCTTCACCCGGGCCCAGCTGATGGACGAGTTCTGGGGGGTGGAGTCGGAGACCAGCCTGCGGGCGGTGGACGTCTACATCACCAAACTGCGGGACAAGTTTTCCCGCTGCGACGGCTTTGAGATCCGGACGGTGCGGGGCCTGGGCTACAAGGCGGTGCTGAAATGAAACGACAGAACCGTTTTGCCGACGACCGGGTCAAGAAAGAGCTGTTTCCCCTGCCCACCTTTCTGCTGTTTTTCGGGGTGTTTGCCCTGCTGACGACCCTGCAGATGATGATGATCGGTCAGGTCATCGACTACCGCAGCCTGCCCGCCGCCAGCTTTGCAGGGGTGGTGGGGTTCTGGGCGGCGGCCTCGGCTGCGGCCACCCTGGCCACCGGGCTCATCATCCGCCACCATTACCAGAAACCCATCGAGGAATTTTCCGAAGCTGCCCGCCGGGTGGCGGCGGGGGATTTTTCGGTCTACCTGCCGCCCCGGCACACCATCGACAAGCGCACCCATCTGGACGTGCTGTTTATGGACTTCAACAAGATGGTGGAGGAGCTGGGCAGCATCGAGACGCTGAAAACCGACTTTTTCTCCAACGTCTCCCATGAGATCAAGACTCCCCTGGCCGTCATCCAGACCAACGCCGAACTGCTGCAGACGCCCTCCCTCACCGAAGCCCGCCGCCGGGAATGCACCGACGCCATCCTGCAGGCCACCCGGCGGCTGTCCAGCCTCATCACCAACATGCTCAAGCTCAACAAGCTGGAAAAGCAGGTCATCCAGCCGGTGCCCGGCAGCTACGACCTCTGCGCCCAGCTGTGCGCCTGCGCGCTGCAGTTCGAGGACCAGTGGGAGCGCAAACACATCGAGTTTGACGCCGACCTGGAGGACCGGGCCATCGTCTGTGCCGACGAAGGCCTGCTGGAACTGGTGTGGACCAACCTGCTGTCCAACGCCCTCAAGTTCACCCCCGGGGGCGGGCGGATCACCCTGCGGCAGCGCTCCGGCCCCGACGGCATCACCGTCACCCTGTCGGACACAGGCTGCGGCATGGACGCCGCCACCATGGCCCGTATTTTTGACAAATTCTATCAGGGGGACACCTCCCACGCCACCGAGGGCAACGGCCTGGGCCTGGCGCTGGTGCGGCGGGTGCTGGAACTGTCGGACGGCACCGTCTCGGTGACCAGCACTCCCGGCAAGGGCAGTACCTTCACCGTCCGGCTGCCCCTCCCCCAGGAGGAGATGCAGACATGATGTCACAGCCAAACCATCCCTACATTGCCTGGGAATACAAGGAGATCCCCGCCGACAGCAAGGACACCTCCCTCCTGCTGGACTGCTACGAATGCTTCGGCTGGCAGCAGGAGGAAAACCGCCCGCCCCTTCCCGGACGGCGGCCCGCCGTCCTCTCCCTCAAGCGGGACCGGCGGCTGGTCAACCGGATGGAGCTGACCAGGCTGCAGCGCAACTTTGAATCCTGCCTGCAGGAGATCACCCGGCTGGAACACGCCCGGTCCCTGGCCGGGGTGCTTCCGGCGCTGCTTGTGGCCCTTGTGGGCACCGCCTTCATGGCGGGGGCGGTGTTTGCCGTCACCGCCGACCCGCCCCGGTATCTGCTGACCATCCTGCTGGCCCTGCCGGCCTTTGTGGGGTGGATCCTGCCGTTTTTTCTCCGCCGCGCCCTGCAGCAGCGGTCCGCCCGCCGCATCCAGCCTCTGATCGAAGCCAAATATGAGGAGATCTGGCAGCTGTGTGAGAAAGGCCATGCCCTGCTGTGACTCCCGGCAACAGAAAACCCGCCCTGTACCAAGAACGGTACAGGACGGGCCTTTTTTGTTTTGTCCGGAGGGGTCAGCGATGGCGCCTGCGCCGCCAGACAAGCCCCGCTCCCAGGGCTGAGGCCGCGCAGACCGCCGCCCACAGGGCGGGGGCAAAGGAATCCCCGGTGGCCGGCAGCGTGCCGGGGGCAGGGGTCGGCTGCGGCGTACTGCCGGGCGCCGGGCTTCCCACCGCCGTCACGCTCTGGGGTGAGGGGGTGGGAGATGCCGCAGGCGAAGGGGACGGCACCGGCGACGGCGTGGGAGCGGGCAGGGTGCAGTGGTTGATGAACAGGATGGTGGTCCCTCCCGCCGGCAGAGTGACGGTGAGGGTGTCGGTGGGTTCCGGCGTGCCGCCGTTGAGGGCCACCGAGGTGTCGTAGGCGGTCTCGGGGGTCTCGGTGACGGTGAGGACGGTGCCGGGGTCCAGGCCCTCGATGACGATGCTCTGCCCGTCCCGCAGGGTGGTGTCCGCCCTGCCCTCGGCGTCAAAGTACAGCCCGCCGTAGTCCCCGGTGAGGGGGGTACCGTCCTCCGCCGTCATCTTCAGGGTGAAGGAGAAGTCCTTCTCCCTGTCCCCCAGCGCCCCGGTCACCGACTTTTGGATGGTGACCCGGTTGGGGTCGTCCCGCAGCCGGACAATGGTGCTGCGGGAAAAGATGTTGGTCAGGTCCTGGCTGCCCAGGTTGATCTTGAGGTCCTGGTCGGTGCCCGCCGCATAGTTCTGGGTGATGCCCAGCCGGGACCACCCGGCGTTGACCTGATAGTAAACCGGACCGCCGGGAACGGTGGGGCCGTATTCCAGGATCTGGTTGTTGCTGTAATAGGACAGGTCCAGGGGCGGCTGGCCGGAGGCCGTCCACACCGCCGGGTCATTGCCGGTACCGGGGGTGTAGCTGTCCGCGGTATAGAGGGAAGCCTTGATGTCGGTGAGGGTGGCGTTGATGTCGTCGGGCACGGCAAACTGCAGCATGCTGCGCACCACCTTGCCCACCCCGCGCAGCACCGACACATCGTCGGTGGGGGTGCCCGCGTCGGCATAGACGCCGGTGTCGTCGGCCACCACCTCCACCAGCTGGTCGGAGGGGGCATAGCCGTCGGGGGCGGTGAGCTCCTTGAGATAGTAGATCCCTGCCGGCAGCACGTCCCGGGTGTTGGGGAAGGTCCCCGACCCGTTCAGGGTGATGATGTCCCCGTTTTCCTGGCGCTGATCCCGGGTGGTAACGGTATCGTAGGGCTGCGCCCCGGGATTGACCTGGCCGTCGGTGACGTCGCTGGCCTGATAGAGGGCAAAGGTGGCCCCGGTGAGGGTGTCGTTGTCATCCGCCCCCACCTTCTGGACAAAGAAATAATTCTTGATGTCGGGCACGAACAGCCGCACCGAGAACTCCCGGTCAAAGTTTCCGTCCTGGCCCTCAGCGTCGGCGTTCAGGCGGACGGTGTTGGCGGCATCGGCGCCCGCCAGGTTGGGGGCCGAGGTGCGGTAGAAGGCCACGGTATACTGGGCGTTGTCGGGGGTGAGCCTGCCGTTGGTGGCCAGCACGTAGTGGTAGGTGAGGATATCCCCGGGGAGGTTGTCGATGGTGACCTTGTAGGCGCCGCTGCTGTCCAGGGTAAAGAGGTAGGGGTTGGCCCGGGCCGCCTGGATGGCAGCCTCGGTGCCGGTGGAGGAGGAGACATTCCACCCGGTGATGGGATCACCCGACACCGGGTACCAGTCGCTCTGGGTGCTGCTGCCGTCGCCGGAGGCGTCCTGGCGCTTGAGCACCACCGCAAAGTAGGTGCCGGAATCCGCCTGGTAGGTGGTGCCGTCGATGCCCTCGGGTTCCTCGGGCAGGGTGACGGTAGTCACCGGGCTGGCGTAGGCGCCGGTATCCCAGGGGTTGGCGGACAGCAGGGTGGCGAGATTGGGGTAGTCCTCGGGGAAATAGAGATCAATCGGGCCGGGGGCGCGGTAGCCTTCGGGGATCTGGCTCTCCACCAGCACGAACTTGCCGGTCCGGCCGGTGCCGCCGTACTCGTTTTTCAGGTTGTTGAGGCTGAGCAGGGTGCCGTCGGGGTTCTGAAAGACGAAATACCCGTTGGGCCCGGTGGTACCGGTGGCGATGAGGTTCTGGGGATCGTAGGAGTAGTCGTCGTTGGCGTAGTAGAGGCGGAACTCGGCTCCCGGCACCGGGTCGCCGATCTGGTCGATCTTGATGAGGTCGCTCTGGGGAATGGAGACGAGGTTGAACTTGAGCTGCATGTTGGAGTCCACGTTGCCCCGCTCCAGGTAGAAGAACTTGAGGGTGTGGTAGGTATCGTCGGCAAAGGTGTCGGAGCCGGGGTTTGTCCAGGTCTGGCCCGCGGCCTCGAACTTCTGCCGGATGGTCCCGGCGTCGCTGCCGTTGATCTTCACCTGTCCCGTCTGGAAATTGATGTTCAGGGAGGCCGCGTCGTGGATACCGCCCAGATCTCCCACCAGGATGTTGTCGATGAAAACCCAGACATCATCGTCACCGGTAAACTCATAGGTGACGGGGGTGCTGCCCGGGGTGCCGTCCACCGTGCCGTAGGGCTGCTGGACAAAGCGGGTGGTCATGGTAACGCCGAAGTAATGGTTGATGGCCGGATTTGTAGATTTCAGGTCCTTGACCTGGCTGAACTGGTTGAAGGGGAAAAACTGTCCCTTGGGGGATGACCCGCCGGGATTGACGCCGGGGGCGTTGTAGAGGAGAAAGGAATTGGTGGCCTGGTCGTACTGGGCAAAGTTCTGTGCGCTGTTGTAATAGTAGTATCCCTGGTCGTCGATCTGTAAAAGGTCCCGCACCCCGGGATAGGAGGCCTTTCCGTCGCTGGGCTGATTGGGGTCAAAGAGATAGCTGAGGGATTCCCCGTCCTCGGACAGGACCGGGTAGCCGTTCTGAAGCTGATCCCGGACGATGCCGGGGCGGGGCTGGGCACTGCCGGTGTAGCGGTTGATGATATTGGGCTGGGTCCCGGAGATCCTGGAAAACCGCAGCAGATGTCCCTTGTTGATGCCCTGGTCCATGTCCGGCGGATCGGTGTTGTCCGGCGCGTACTGACTGGTAATCCAGTAGTCGAACAGGTTGATGGTGGTGCCCACCGGGGAGACGGCGTCGGTCAGGATCTCGTCCGCCAGGGGCTGGACCTGCGTCAGCCGGGGCTTGGCGGCAGCCTGTTCCGGCTGCAGCTCCGCGTCCGTTTCCTCCCCTGTCTCCCCCGTCTCGGCGGTTTGCGCGGTCGGGACCGTCCGGGCTGTCTCGGCGGTCTGCCCGGCTTCGGCGGCCTGGGGGGCAGTTATGTACCGGCCTGCCGGGGCGAACAGCAGGGCTGCCGCCAGGGCCAGCGCCCCCATCCTTCTTTTCCATTGGTTTGTCTCAATATTCGTGATGCTCTCCACCTTCCTGTCATATTGAACGGGCCTTTGAGGACAGGCTCCGCCTTTACCGGTAGTATAGCGGGCGATGGACAAGCATTCTGGCAGGTTTTGTCGCAGTATTCCGGGTTGACGCAGAAAACAGCAGGCCGCCCGGCGGGGCGTGCCTGCCGGACGGTCTGCTGTTCAAAGGGAGGGGGAGATCTGAAAGAAGAAGCTTACTTCAGCACGATGGCCTGGGTCAGATGACGGGGAGAGTCGGCGTCAATGTTCTTGGCCAGGGAGATGTAGTAGCCCAGGAACTGGCCGATGAAGCCCATGAGGGCGGCCGCCTGCAGCTCGGTGTAGCCGGTGTCGGTCCGGATGGTGTAGTCCATGTCGGCCATCTTGTCCACGTTGGGGCCGATGGCAGCGGTCACGCCGCCGAAGCTCTTCATCTGGCTCATGAGGGCGGCGTCGGTCTCCTCGGTGTGCTCGTTGGACAACAGCACCAGCAGGGTGTTCTCGTCCACCAGGCTCATGGGGCCATGGCGGTACTCCATGCTGTAATAGGCCTCGCTGTTGGAGATGCCCATCTCCTTCATCTTGTTCATGCACTCGTTGCCGATGCCGTAGTAGGCACCCTGGCCCAGGGTGATGAAGAGGTTGAGGTTGGGATGCTCGGCGATGATCTGCTTGGCCAGGGCGTCGCTCTGCTCCAGCAGCTTCTGGGCCTGGGCGGCGTAGTCCTTCATGGCGGCGATCTCGTCCTTTTTGCCCGCGGCGTAGAAGGCCAGGATCTGCGCCAGGAATACCATGGCGGTGAAGCTGCGGGTCATGATGACGCTGTCCTCCGGGGTGTTGGGGGCCAGGATGAAATGCTCGTTGTACTTGCTGCTGTCGGGGTCGCAGGTGATGGCCAGGCTGGAGACACCGGGCAGGGTGTGCACCTTGTCGATGGCCATGCGGACCTCGGTGGTGTAGCTCTTGCGGGTGATGGGCAGAACCAGCGTCCGCTTGCCCTTGATGTAGGTCTCGGGGAAGAAGAGCAGCTCGCTGCAGGGCACGGCGATGGCCGGGGTGGCGTTGGAAGCCTGCCACAGGTAGGCGGAGGTCTGGGCCAGGTAGAGGGAGGTGCCGCAGCCGGTGAAGATCAGCTGGTCGTAGGGCTGGGCAAAGACTTCGTCCAGGGTCTTTTCGATGTCGGGCAGGGTGTCCAGGATGGCCTGGAAGGATGCGGGCTGCCCGTAGATTTCCTTGTAAGTGATCGAGCTGTTTTCCTTCATGAGAAATTCCTCCTTAAAATTCAGCCGGTAATGACAAGATAGCATCCCACCACGGCCATGAAGCCGCAGACGACCTTTTTCAGGCCGTCGGCGCTCAGGCGGTCAAAGAGCCTGAGGCCGCAGAAGGTGCCCGCCGCCAGTCCCACCAGCGCCAGAGCGCTCCAGGAGAGGATCTGGCCGGTGACATGGCCCATGGCCACGTGGGCGGCAAAAATGTAGATGGTGGAAAAAACAAAGTAGGTCTGCAGGGTGGCGGCGTACTCCTCCTTGGAGCGGGTGGCCGCCAGATAATAGGCCACCATGGGCGGGCCGCCGATGCTCATGAGCCCGCCGCACAGGCCGCTGACGGTACCTGCCGCCAGCCCGGTCCAGAGATTGGCCCGGATGACCAGCTTGCTGCTGAAAAAGATGAAGTAGAGGCTGAGCACCACCAGGGTGACGCCCAGGATGCGGCGCAGCAGGGTCTCGGCGCTGCCGGTCTGGAACCAGATGCCCGCCAGGCTGAACACTCCGTTTGCCACCAGCGGCCACCACAGCAGCTTCCAGCGGATGTGGCGGCGGTACCTGACGGCGATCCAGAGCACCATGGCCAGGGCGGAGAGCACCTCCACGATGGCGGCGGACTGGAAGGGAATGAACAGCGGCAGGATGGACATGACCACAATGGCGTAGCCGAATCCGCTGGCCGACTGGATGAAACTGCCCGCAAAGGCTGCCAGCAGGATGTACAGCGCCGTCATGGCGATCAGGCCTTGCCGGCGGAACCGGACAGCTCGATGATCTTTTTCACGTCCTCGGCCAGGGCATCGCTGGCGTACTGGCTCAGTTTCCAGCTGTGGCCCTGATGGTCCAGCTTTTCCAGGGCTTCCTGGTAGTGCTGAACGTACTTGTAGCGGATCTCGGTGCCAAAGTTGATCTTGGCGACCCCCAGTTTGATGGCATCCTTGACGATGCTCTCCTCCATGCCGGTGCAGCCGTGGAGCACCAGGGGGATATCGGTGAACTTGCGGACGTTCTCCAGCACATCCAGGTGGATGTCCGGCTTGCCCTTGTAGTAGCCGTGGGCGTTGCCGATGCCGATGGCCAGGGTGTCCGGCTGGCAGAGAGAGAGGAACTCCCGCACCTGCTCAGGGTCGGCGATGTTCTTGTTTTCCTGCACCACGCCGTTGTCCAGGCGCTGCAGCTCGCCGATCTCAGCCTCCACCGGCACGCCGAAGCACTTGGCCACCTTGATGACCTCGTTGGTCATGGCGGCGTTTTCGGCGATGGGATGGGTGGAGCCGTCGATCATGACGCTGGTGAAGCCCAGTTTCAGCGCCTCCATGCAGATGTCGAAGTCGGCGCCGTGGTCCAGATGGATGGACACCGGCACATCCACCTTGTTTGCGCACCACTTGGCGACCTCCACAAAGAAGTCGTTGCCCGAGTAGGCGCCGGTGGAGACATAGTGGGCCAGGATCATGGGGCTGCGCATCTCCTGTGCCGCCTTGCAGCAGGCGCGGATGATGTCGTAGTTGCCGCCCTGGGTGTTGATGGCGGGGACGGCATAGCCCTCGCGGGTGGCCTTCCGCATGACTTCCAGATTATTGGTTAACATGGAACATTCTCCTTGTCTTATTTCTCAGCAGTGATCATTCACCGGGTAGATGTCGCGGCCGTCGCCCCAGGTACCGGCCAGGCCCGCCTGGCCGCCGCCCTTCACCGGCTCGCGGGAGCCGTCGATGGCCGGATCGGCGTACTGCACAAACCAGCGGTTGAGCTGGCTGCGCAGGGCGGCGATCTCCTCCTTGCAGGCGGGATCGGCAATGCGGTTTTCGGTCTCGCCGGGGTCGGTGTCCAGGCAGTAGAATTCGTCCGGGCCGTAGGGCAGCCGCCGCACATATTTGCGGGTGGCCGTGCGGATCATCCGCACCGGGCCGTACTCGTCGAACACCACCACGGGCCGGTCCTCCGGCGCCGGTTCTCCCCGCAGGAAGGGGGCGAAGCTGCGCCCGGGGAGGCCTTCAGCCAGGGGGTTGGGCAGATTCAGGTAGTCCAGCAGGGTGGGCAGGAAGTCGTAGGCGCTGACCATCTGCTCGCACACCCGTCCCGCCGGGATGCGGCCGGGGTGCCGCGCCACAAAGGGCACCTGCACCGAGGAATCGTACATATTCATGGGGAAGGTACCGTTGCCCTTGCCCCAGATGCCGTGATGCCCGCAGTTGAAGCCGTTGTCGCTGGTAAAGATCACCAGGGTGTTGTCCGTCAGCCCCTCCTGATCCAGGCGGTCCAGCAGGCGGCCGATGTTGGCATCCATGGCGGTCACCGCCGCAAAGTATCCCTGCAGGTTGGGCACGGGATCCTTGTATCCGGGCAGCACATTCACGTTGGCCCAGGGATGGGCCGGCCCCTGGGGGCAGCTCTCAAAGGGGCAGTCCTTGTAAAGGTCCACATACTCCTGGGGATGGCAGCCCACCCACGGGCTGTGGGGCGCCGTGTAGTGGACGCTGAGATAAAAGGGTTTTGCCTTGTCCCTCCCGTCCAGGAAGCGCAGGGCCTCGTCGGTGATGACATCGGTGATGTAGCGCTCCTCGGTCACCGGCTGCCCGTCCCGGAACATGGGGGCGTTGTAGTAGGGCCCGCCCCCTTTCTGGTGGGTGTACCAGAAGGAGAAGCCCTTCTGGGGGTGTGCCCCGTCGCCCAGATGCCATTTTCCGCTCAGACCGCACTCGTACCCGGCCTGGGCCAGAAGATCGGTATAGCCGGTCTGGCCTTCCAGGTACTGGATGGCCCGCTGGCCGCAGCCGCCGTTGCCCTCGCACAGGTAATCGTGCACGCCGTGCTGGGACGGGATGCGCCCGGTCAGCAGGCTGGCCCTGGCCGGGGAGCATACCGGCGAGGCACAGAAGAAGTGCTCGAACCGGCATCCCTGGGCCGCCAGGCGATCCAGGTTGGGGGTCTGGATCTCAGGGTTTCCGTAGCAGCCCATGGCCCAGGCGCCCTGATCATCCGACAGGATAAAGAGAATGTTGGGGAAATTCTGTTCCGGCATGGTTTTCACCCCTTCACGGCACCGGCCACAAGGCCCTTGACCATGTACTTCTGGAAGAAGAAGAACAGCAGCAGCATGGGGATGGTGCCGACGATGGAAATGGTGTTGATGAGCGACCAGTCGTAGCTCAGCTCACCCAGATAGCGCAGGGCAATGCCGATGGAGAGGGTGCGCAGGCTGTCGGTCTGGATGAGGGTTGCCGCATGGAGGTAGTCGTCCCAGGCCAGCAGGAAGGAGTAGATACCCACCGCCAGGATGCCGGGCTTGACCAGGGGCACCACGATGCGGAACAGCACGCCGAACCGGCTGGCGCCGTCGATGCGGGCGGATTCCTCCACCGCCACGGGGACGCTGTCAAAGAAGGAGCTCATCAGCATGATGGAGAAGGGCAGCATGGCGGCCGTCAGCGCCAGGGTCAGACCGGCATGGGTGTTGATGAGTTTCATGCCGCGCATGAGGCCGTACAGACTGATCAGTCGGCTGATCATGGGGAACATCTGGGCGGACATGAAAGCCGCCACAATCCATCCGTTCCAGCGGAAATGGAACCGGCTCAGGGCGTATCCGCTGAGCACCGCCACCAGCACAGTCAGCGCTGCCGACAGGCCGGAAATGATGAAGTTGTTCTTGTAATAGATGAAGAATTCATTGTTTTCGGTGAACAGCTTGATGTAGCTTTCCACCGTGGCCGCCTTGGGCAGGAAGCTGGGCGGGAAGGCATAGGCCTCCATGTTGGTCTTGAAGCTGGTGATGAGCACCCAGTACAGGGGGAACAGCAGGAACAGCAAAATCACTGCCAGAACAATGTATTTGAAGATTGTGGTGATGGTTTGTCTGCGTTTCATTGTGCTCCTCCTTTCCTCAGTCCATGGGTTCAGCCTTGAAGATCTTGTTGTAAGCGAACACCACCAGGATCATCAGCAGCATCCAGACTGTGGTGACCGCCGCGCCGCTGCCCAGGTCGTTGGAGACAAAGGCTTCGCGGTAGCTCAGAATGGCCAGGGTGGTGGTGGAGCCGTCGGGGCCGCCGCCCGTCATGGTCCAGAACAGCGGGAACTGCTTGAAGTTCTCAATGATGGACATGCTCACCGTAACCTTGATGACGCTCATCATGTAGGGGATGACGATGGAAATGAACCGGCGCAGGGCGCTGGCGCCATCCACAGTGGCGGCCTCCAGCATGTCGCTGGGGACGCTCTGCAGACCGGCCAGCAGCAGCAGGGTGGTCAGGGGGACCTGCTTCCACAGGGCGGCCACGCCGATGCCCAGCAGGGCGGTGCTGGGGTTGTTGAGAATGGCGAAATCGGAGAGGGAACCTCCGGTGACCACCTGCACCAGATAGCGCAGCAGACCGTACTGGGGCTGATAGATCCACAGCCAGACCATGCCGGAGATCATGGTGGGCACGACCCAGGGCATCATCATGATGCTGCGCAGGAAGCGGGAGCCGCGGATCTTGCTGTCCAGAATGACGGCCAGCACAAAGCCGATGAAGAACTGGGCGATCACCACGGCCAACACAAAGACGAAGGTGGTGATCATGCCGGGCATGAGCTTGTCGTTCTGGAACAGCTGGCTGTAGTTTTCAAAGTTGTTC
>JAHZHS010000062.1 GCA_019420135.1 Oscillospiraceae bacterium
GTTGACAAAGCCGGCGAGCAGAAAGAGCAGGCTGCCGGAGGAACCCACCGCCGCCAGGGCGTTGCTCCCCAGAAAGTTGCCCACGATGAGGGAGTCCACCGCGTTGTACAGCTGCTGAAACAGATTGCTGAAGAAAATGGGAATCGCGAAGACCAGCATGCCCTTGGCGACGCTGCCTTCGGTCAGGGAGACCTGTCCTTTGAACATCCTATTCATCCACACCTTATTGATAGAGTCACAAAGTCCATGGTATCCCGTGGAGAGACAGTTGTCAAGTGGGAGGCGTTCCTTGGGGAAAAACAGGGGGGAATCAGGCCAGGTCGTCGGTGGTGCCCAGCCGGGTGCCGGGGAAGTAGTAGGACAGAATATCCTGCCAGGAGGCACCCCCCGCCGCCATAGCCCGGGCACCCTCCTGGCTCAGGCCTACCCCATGGCCGTAGCCCCGGGTGGTGACGGTGAACTCCCCGTCCTGCCAGGCAATGGCAAAGCAGGCGGACCGCAGGCTCAGGGCGGACCGCAGCTCGGTGCCGGAAACGCTCTGGCCGCAGATGTCGATGGTGTCCACATAGCCGGCGTCATCCCACACGGTGTCGCCCACCCAGCTGTCGGGGTTGCCTCTTACATCGATGCCCAGGTAGGCGTACAGGGCATCGGAGACCTGCTGGGCGTCGTACTGGACGCTGACCTCAAAGTCCTGGGCGTTTTTGTCCCAGGCCGAGTCCACCCCCTGCAGGTAGGGCAGGGCCTCCACCCAGACCCGCTGGCTGGCCTGGGTGTGCCCGGCGCTGATGGCATGGTAGCAGGTGGCGGCGGGGGCATCGTCGTAGAGGACCAGGTCGCAGAGGACTTCCTCCGCCAGCTGGGAGAGATGCTCCCACCGGGCATCGAAGTCCTCCCCCCAGCGGCTTCGCAGCACCTGGGCCGTGGTCCAGCCGCTGCACTGGGCACTGTTGACGGTGATGGCGGCGTCGCTCTGGTCGCTGTGCTCCAGCTGATAGAGAGCCCAGCTGTGGCTGGCAACCATCTGTGCCAGGATGGCCTGGTCCGGCCAGTCGGGGGGCATCTCACAGGCGGCGGCCCCCATGAGGTATTCCTGGGCCGATACGCTCAGGGCTTCCCCGGCAGCGTCATCCCACAGCAGGATGGGCTGGGGGGCAGCGTGGGGCGTGTCCTCCTCCGTATCCTTCTGCGGGGCCTCCGAGGCGGTGGGGGCGGCGCTGTCGGCGGTGTCCGCCCCGCCGGAGGGGGCGAACAGAGGGAGCAGGCAGAGAAAGGGCGCGGCCGCCGCCAGCAACAGCAGCAGCGCGGCCAGAAGTACGGTGCGTTTGACGTCGGTTTTCATGGCAGCCTCCGGGACAGGCCGGTCTTGCAATTTGCCGCCCGCACAGGTAGAATAAAAGAATACACTCGGCGGACAGCCGCCGGAAAAGGGTGGATGAAACGCCGTTTTCCCGGGGCGGGAGGCCCCGGGAACCAGGCGGGCGGCAGGGCGTGTCCCCATTGCTACCAATGTATGCGCCGTCCACTGTAAATATGCCGCCGGGGCCATATCCCGCGGCAATGGGAGGAAACCATGAACAAACGCATTGCAGCCGCGACGGCGGTGATCCTGTGCCTGGCACTGGGGGCCGCCCGGGTCGCGGATCTTACCTATTTTACCGATCCGGCCACCGGATTCCCCCGGGTGGGAGAGGCCTGGTACCGCTACGCCGTCGCCCTGGCCGGGGCGGTGGTGATCTGGCTGCTCTCCCGCTGCGCCCGGCCCGACCCGGCAGCCCTCCGGCGGGGCAAGGTCTGGCTGGGCATCGCCATGCTGGTGAGCGGCGGTCTGCTGCTGGAAACCGGCGTCAGCACCCTGCTGGTGCGCACCGGACCCTATGTGCTGCCCCACGGCGTCTCGCTGGCGGTGAGCGGCGGCTGGTTCATCCTCTTCGGGCTGCAGGCCTTTCTGGCACCGCCCCAGAATCCTCTGCCCGCCCTGGTGGGGCTGCCCCTGCTGGCCGCTCCCCTCTGGCTGACTGTCCAGCGCTTTGCCATGGAACCGGCCTCGGTCACCCGGACCACCCACATCTTCGGGGTGCTGTCGGCGGTGGCGGCCCTGTGTCTGGTCAATCTGCTGCTCAAGGTCCTCTTTCTGCCGGATGCGGCGGTGGGCCGGAGCATGGCCTTCTACGGCATGCTGGCCTTCCTCTTCTGCACCGGCGGGGAACTGCCCCAGACGGTGCTGGCCTTTGCCGCCGGGTCCTCCGATCTGCTGGAACTGGTGGAGTCCTGCGGGCTGGGAGCCCTGGGACTGTGCGGGCTGATCTGCGCCGTCTATGCTTCGGGGGCGTCCGGACGGGAAACGGCCCGGGACGCATCTGCCCAATAACGATCCCAAAAAAGACCGCCCGGACGGTGCGTGGTGCACGGCGTCCGGGCGGTTTCTGCATTTGTGGGGAAAGCTTCAGCCCTGGGGCGGGAACTGGATCCAGAAGGTGCGGGCAAATTCCAGGAACTTGGCCGCGGCAGGGCCGAAGGGCTGGTGGCGCTTCCAGGCAAAGACGGTGGAGGCGGTGAGGGGCGGGTCCAGCGGCCGGGTGACCAGCTGGGTCCTGTCCAGAAAGGGCAGGGAACCCTCGATGGTGACGGCAATGCCCATGCCCCCCGCCACCAGCACGGCGGCGTTGGTGCTCAGGTTGCTGGTGAAAGGAATGGAAAGCTCGGAATAATGCTCCCCGAACCAGCTGGCCACCTCCCCCCGGACGCTGGCCCGCTGGGGCAGGATCAGCTGCCGGGCGGCCAGGTCCTCCACCGTCACGGCGTCCTTGGCCGCCAGCGGATCCCCGGCGGGCAGGAGGGCCACCCAGCGCTCCCGCACCGGCAGACGGATGAACTCGTATTTCTCCATGTCCACCGGCTCCAGCAGAATGCCTGCGTCCAACAGCCCCCGGTCCATCCGGTCCTTCACGTCGTCGGCCGTGCCGCTGAACAGGGTGTAGTCCACCAGGGGATACCGCAGCCGGAAGGCCTGGAACAGCCGGGGCAGCACCCGCACCGCTTCCAGCTCGCCGCTGCCCAGGGCCACCGTGCCCGCCAGCGTCTCGTCCTGAAAGGCCAGCTCCTGCCGGGTCTTGTCCACCAGCTCGGAGATCTCCTCCGCCCGGCGGCGGAGCAGAAGGCCCTCCGGCGTCAGGGTGATGTGCCGGGTGCCCCGCTCAAACAGGCGGGTGCCCAGCTCTTCCTCCAGCTGGGAGAGCTGCCGGCTGAGGGTGGGCTGGGTGATGTGCAGCACCTCCGCGGCACGGGTGATGCTCTCCTCCCGGGCAACGGCCAGAAAATATTGCAGAACGCGCAGTTCCATCCCGCAGGACCTCCTCACAACGGACGATACTTTTTCTTTATTATAGATGCCGCCGGGGCTGGTGTCAAAGCAAACCATGCCTTTTGTGCATGGCAGGACATGGAAAGGGGGCATTTTACATCGGCGGACGGCGGCGGTACAATAAAAACGAAGAAAGACGGAAGAACAGAACGACCGGAGGTATGTCCGGCTGAGAGAAAAAGGAGAGGTGTTTACCCATGACACGAAACGAAAGGGCAAATGAAAAGAATGACGCCTGGTTTGCAGGGGAGGCCTTCCACGGCTGCGGACTGGACCCGGAGTTTGAGGAGATCGCCAAAAATTTCATGCTGGGCGATGTGGAACACCGGGGCTGTCTGACCGATGTTCAGCGGGCGCTGGTGACGGTGGCGGCCCTGACGGCCACCCAGTCGCTGAACCATATGGCACAGTATCTGCGGGCCGGGCTTCGGATGGGCGCCACGGCGGAACAGCTGCGGGAGACCATCTATCAGTGTGCGCCCTATGTGGGGCTGGAGCGGGCTCTCTGTGCCCTGGAGGCGGCCTCCCCGGTACTGATGGAGTGCGACGGCGATGCAGTGCCCAACACCCGGGTCACCGAGGCCGACCGCTTTGACAAGGGACTGGCGGTGCAGCGGCAGCTCTTCGGTGCCGGGAACATTGATGCCATGCGGGCCGCCGCTCCCGCCGAGCTGCGCCACATCCAGGATTATCTGTCCGCCCACTGCTTCGGGGATTTCTACACCCGGGGCGGGCTGGATCTGACCACCCGGGAGCTCATCACCTTCTGTGCCATCTGCTGTCTGGGCGGCTGCGAACCCCAGGCCACCAGCCATGCGGCGGCCAATCTGGGCATCGGCAACGGGCGGGAACTGCTCATCGACGCGGTGACCCAGTGCCTGCCCTTCATCGGCTTCCCCCGCACCCTCAACGCCCTGGGCTGCATCGACGCAGCCTGCCGCAAGTAAGGTTTCTGTTATCATGTAAGAAAAGGCCTCCCGGCCGGACACAGTCCAAAGCCGGGAGGCCTTTTGTGTTTGCAGTTCGGGAAAGGCTGCGGTCAGATGCGGAGGCTGGCGCCCTCGCCGGTGCCGTCGCCGTCGTCGAACTCGTAGTCATTGCCGGGCAGGATGGCGTTGAGCAGGATGCCCAGGATGGCGGCGATGGCCAGGCCGGACAGGTTGACCGACACGCCCAGGACCACGAAGGTCAGGCCGCCCAGGGAGTTGAAGCCCAGGGCACTGACCAGGATGACCGCCGCGATGATGAGGTTGCGGGAGTTGGTGAGATCCACCTTGTTCTCCACCACGTTGCGGACGCCGATGGCGGAGATCATGCCGTACAGCACAAAGCTGATGCCGCCGATGATGCCGGCGGGGATGGTGTTGATGACGGCCTCAAACTTGGGGCAGAAGCTGAGCAGGATGGCAAAGCAGGCAGCCAGACGGATGACCAGGGGATCGTAGATCTTGGTCAGGGCCAGAACGCCGGTGTTCTCGCCGTAGGTGGTGTTGGCGGGGCCGCCCAGCAGGCCGGCCATGGTGGTGGCAAGACCGTCGCCCAGTAGGGTGCGGTTGATGCCGGGGTCGCGGATATAGTTCTTGCCGGTGGTGGCGCTGATGGCGGCAATGTCGCCGATGTGCTCCATCATGGTGGCCAGGGCGATGGGCACGATGGTCAGCAGGGCGCTGATGAACTCAGGGCTGCCGTCGATGGCCAGCAGACCGGTGGCCTCCGCCTTGACGGGGAAGCCGAACCAGCCCGCCGCCGCAATGGAGGTGAAGTCGATCTGGCCGGTGATGAGGGCCACAATATAGGAGGCGATGACGCCCAGCAGGATGGGCAGGATCTTGATCATGCCCTTGCCCCAGATGTTGCAGATGATGACCACGCCCAAAGCCACAATGGCCAGCAGCCAGTTGGTCTCGCAGTTGGTGATAGCGCTGGGGGCCAGGATCAGGCCGATGGAGATGATGATGGGGCCGGTGACGATGGGCGGGAAGAACTTCATGATGCGGCGGATGCCGAACACCGAGATCAGGGCGCTGACCGCCACGTACAACAGGCCCGAGAAAGCCACGGCGGCGCAGGCGTAGGGCAGCATCTGGGTGTTGGCCACGGTGGCCTCACCGTTGGCGTCGGGCAGCATGGGGGCCACGATGGCAAAGCCGCCCAGGTAGGCGAAGGACGAGCCCAGGAAGGCAGGGACCTTGCCCTTGCACAGGAAATGGAACAGCAGCGTGCCCAGACCGGCGCACAGCAGGGTGGTGGAGACGCTCAGGCCGGTGATGAGGGGAACCAGCACCGTTGCGCCGAACATGGCGAACATGTGCTGCAGGCCCAGCACCAGGACCCGGGGCGTGCCCAGGGTGCGCGCATCGTAGATGCCCTTGGAGTAGTCGATGGGCGCCGTGTTTTTGGATTTCTCACTCACAGAAAATTACCTCCTAACCTTTTTGCCGGACGCGCGCCATGGCAAAAAAAGAGGCCCTGCATCCTTGAAAACGGGAAAGCAGGGCCGAAAAGCCGTTGCAATAGAAAAGGAAAGAGACAACGCCTCCAGAGGATGCTGCCGCAGCATGGTCCGGATGTTGTGCATGGCTTGTCCCTCCGCTCCTTGTGACCGGCGCGCGGCCGGATTCCTGATTAAGACTATACCACAACTGACCCGCCGTTGCAAGGTGGATGACCGGGTTTGGCACTGTCAGATACCGGAAATGTAAAATCCCCGTGCGCCCGGCGGGGGCTTTTTTGCAGGGACTTTACATTGGAGGCCGAAGAATTACCGGGGTTTTACAGCGATTGTACCGTCCTATGGTCGATAACGCCGCGCCGCCGAGATACAATAGAATCGTTCCGAGCGACAGGAACAGGGGCGGCCGGGTGGCCGCCGAGTCTACTCAAAACAGCCGTACAACGGCAAAAAAGGGAGAAGAATTTACTTATGAAACGTATTGTTGCGACGATCTGCGCTGCTGCCATGGCCCTGAGCCTGGCTGCCTGCGGCACCACCGACAGTTCCACTTCCACTTCCGCCTCCACCTCCGGCGCCAGCGAGAGCAGCTCCACCGCCTCCGCGTCCGCCGGCGCTGCTGCCCCCGCCTCCGGCCCTGCGGCCCCACCCGGTCCCCCCCCCCTCCGGCCCCCGGCCCAGGCCGCTGCGGATGCTTTCAATGCGGCCAACCCTGACTGCTCCGTCACCGTCAACGGCGGCGGCTCCGGCACCGGCCTGCAGAACGTGGCCGACGGCACCGTGGACATCGGCAACTCCGACGTTGCCGCTGAGACCAAGCTGGACGCCGATGTGGCTGCCACTCTGGTGGATCATCGCGTCTGCGTCGTCACCATGGCCGCTGTCGTCAACAACGACGTGGGCATCTCCAGCCTGACCAAGGATCAGCTGAAGGGTATCTTCACCGCTGAGATCACCAACTGGAGCGAGGTCGGCGGCCCCGACGAGCCCATCATCCTGGTGACCCGTCCCGACTCCTCCGGCACCCGCGCCCTCTTCCAGGAATACGCCCTGGACGGCGCTGAGGAGGCTTCCAACGAGGCCCTGTCCACCGACGACTCCGGCACCCTGCTGCAGTACGTCCAGGACAATGCCGGTGCCATCGGCTACGTGGCTCTGCCCTATATCCTGAACAATGACAGCGTCACCCCCGTGGCCATCGACGGCGTGGAGCCCACCCTGGAAAACACCTACAACGGCACCTATCCGGTCTGGGGCTACGAGCATATGTACACCAACGGCGAGGGCAGCGAGGCCGCCCAGGCGTTCATCGAGTATGTGATGGGCGACGAGTTTGCTCCTGAGATCGAGGCCATGGGCTACGGCGTCACCGCCAAGATGACTGTGGAGCGCTGAGCATACAAGCTGCTGAAGCTTGCATGAAACGCAGCAGGATCGACTCCTGCACGAACGCAAGGTAAGCAGGAAGCCGGGCAGAAACGTCCTTTCTGTCCGGCTTTTGTGTGAAAAATGAGAGGAGCATCACCATGGAACAGAACCATGCTGCCGTGAAGGATCCGGTGAAATCCAGCAGCTCAAATATGTTCCGCAAAGAGTATCTGGGACGCACTGTCGTTACCGTTTGCGGCCTGTTCATCATTGCACTGACCATCATCATCGGCGCCTTCCTGGTATTCAAGGGAATGGGCACCTTCACCGTATACAATCACAGCGTATTCGAATTCCTTTTCTCTTCCGACTGGAACCCCTCCAGCAGCGGTTCCTCCGGCGGCGGTACCGTGGGCGCGGCCATCTTCATCTTCGGCTCGCTGATCACCTGCGGCCTGGCTCTGCTCATCGCCACCCCCTTCAGCCTGGCGGCCGCAATCTTCATCACCGAGATCTCTCCCCGGCTGGGTACCAATGTGATCCAGCCCACCATCGAGATCTTTGCCGGCATCCCCTCGGTGGTCTACGGCTGGGTGGGCATGACCACCCTGGTGCCCTTCATCCGGGACACCTTCCACGCCCGCATGGGCGGCTACTCGGTGCTGGCGGCGTCCATCGTCCTGGCCATCATGATCGCCCCCACCATCACCACCGTCTCGGCGGACGCCATCCGCGGCGTGCCCGGAATGTTCCTGGAAGCTTCCTACGGCCTGGGCTCCACCCGCTGGCAGGCTATCTACAAGGTGGTCGTGCCCTCCGCCCTGCCAGGCATCGTCACCGGCATCGTGCTGGGCCTCTCCCGCGCTTTCGGTGAGGCCCTGGCCGTGGCCATGGTCATCGGCCGCACCCGCGCTTTCCCCGAAAACCTGCTGTCGCCCACCAACAACCTGACCTCCGCCATCGCGTCGGATATGGGCAACACCGCCAACGGCAGCGAATACAACACCGCCCTGTGGACCATGGCGCTGCTGCTGCTCCTGATCTCCATGCTCTTCATCGTCGTGATCCACTACATCAGCGGCAGAAAGGAGGCCTCCGGCAAATGAACCATCGTGCATCCCGGTCCCGCGCCAGCGACCGCTTCATGACCGGCGTTTTCTACTGCGTCGGCGGCTTCTTCGTCCTGCTGCTGGCTGTGCTGGTGGGCTATATCGTCATCAATGGCTTTCTGGGCATGGATCTGAGCTTCCTGTCCTTTGACCGCAGCGGTATCGGCAACCAGCTGTTCAACACCATCTATCTGGTTTTCCTCTCCCTGGTCATCTGCGTGCCCCTGGGCGTGGCCGCCGGCATCTACATGGCCGAGTACGCCAAGCCCGGCAAGCTGACCAAGTTCATCCGCATCTGCATTGAGACGCTGTCCTCCCTGCCGTCCATCGTGGTCGGCCTGTTCGGCTACCTGGTCTTTCTGGTGATGACCGGCGCCACCTGGAACCTGCTGTCCGGTGCGGCGACGGTTTCCATCCTCTGCCTGCCCCTCATCACCACCACCACCGAGGACGCTTTCCGCGCCTTGCCCGACAGCTACCGGGAAGGCGGTCTGGCCCTGGGCACCACCCACTGGCAGACCATCATCCATGTGCTGCTGCCCGCCTGCGTGGGCCGCATCATCACCGGCGTCATCCTGGCGGCGGGCCGCGGCTTCGGCGAAGCTGCCGCCCTGCTGTACACCGCCGGCCAGAGCACCAACCTCAACTGGTCGAACTGGAATATCTTCTCGCCCACCTGCCCGCTGAACCCCATGCGCCCCGGCGAAACCCTGGCCCTGCACATCTGGACCCTGCGCACCGAGGGCAGCCTGTATGCCAATTCCACCGAGATCGCCAACTTCTCGGCGGCGGTGCTGGTGCTGCTGGTGTTTGCCTTCAGCCTGCTGGCACGCTTCATCAGCCGCAGAATGGCCAAGAAAGCCAGCGGACAGTAACACGTTGTGAGAGAATACCAAAGGGGACATCAAGATGGATAAATTTTCAGTCAGCAATCTGGACCTGTATTACGGTACCTTCCATGCCCTGAAAGGGATCAACATGGACATCAAGGAGAAGGAGATCACTGCCTTCATCGGCCCTTCCGGCTGCGGCAAATCCACCTTCCTCAAGACCCTCAACCGCATGAACGACATGGTGGAGGGCTGCCGCATCACCGGCGACATCAAGCTGGACGGCGTGGACATCTACAAGGACAAGATGGATGTGAACGTGCTGCGCAAGCGGGTGGGCATGGTCTTTCAGAAGGCCAATCCCTTCCCCATGAGCATCTATGACAACATCGCCTACGGCCCCCGTATCCACGGCATCCGCAAAAAGAGCGAGCTGGACGAGATCGTGGAAAAATCCCTGCGCGGCGCCGCCATCTGGGACGAAGTCAAGGACCGGCTGAAAAAATCCGCCCTGGGCATGTCCGGCGGCCAGCAGCAGCGTCTGTGCATCGCCCGCGCCCTGGCCGTGGAGCCGGAGGTGCTGCTCATGGACGAACCTACCTCCGCCCTGGACCCCATCTCCACCTCCCGCGTGGAGGAGCTGGCCCTGGAACTGAAGAAAAACTACACCATCGTCATTGTGACGCATAACATGCAGCAGGCCGCACGTATCTCTGACAAGACCGCGTTCTTCCTGCTGGGCGAACTGGTGGAGATGGGACCCACCGAGCGCCTGTTCGCCAACCCTTCCGACAAGCGTACCGAGGATTACATCTCGGGACGTTTCGGTTGATTGTAAAAGGAGGTTTGTACCTATGGGATACAGCAGCCGCAAAGAATATGACGCATCCCTGCTGGAGCTGGACTCCATGCTGGCAAGGATGGGCCACACCGCAGGCGAGGCCATCGGCTCCGCCCTGGATGCCCTGCGCGACGGCGACAAGGAAAAAGCCCATGCCGTCATTGAGGGAGATACGGACATCGACAACCTGGAACGGGAGATCGAGCACCGCTGCCTGACCCTCATCCTGCGCCAGCAGCCGGTGGCCACCGACCTGCGCAAGGTCTCCACCGCACTGAAGATGATCACCGACATCGAGCGCATCGCCGACCAGGCCGCCGACATTGCCGAGATCGTGCTGCACCTGCACCTGGACCATGCCCAGACGGTGGGTGTGCTGGAGGACATCTACGAGATGGGCGACCTGGTCCACCGCATGGTCAAGGATGCCATCGGTGCCTATGTCCAGGTGGACCTGGATGTGGCGGGCAAGGTCAGCCGCCAGGACGACAAGGCGGATGCCTTTTTCTCCCGCATCAGCGACGAGATCGCCGCCTACATTGCCGCCAATCCCCAGGATGCCACCACGGCACTGGATCTGTTTATGATCACCAAGTACCTGGAGCGCCTGGGCGACCACGCCGTCAACGTGGCTGAGTGGGTGCAGTTCCTCAAGACCGGCATGCACAAATCCCAGCAGATCGTCTGACCGGCCGTCAACCGCGGGTACGGCGGGGCAGGACCCCGTGCGCCCGCGCTGAACATACCATCCTCTTATTTTCCAGATACCGCTTTCAGGGCGTCCGACCGAAAGGTCGGGCGCCCTGAGAGTATCTGCGGGTCCCTTCGCCCGTATGGACAAAAAACCGCCGCCCCGGGCTGCCCGGAGCGGCGGTTTGCGGTTATGGGTTCAGAGCAGGGATCAGACGATGCCCTGGGCCAGCATGGCGTCGGCCACCTTGGTGAAGCCGGCAATGTTGGCGCCGGCAACCAGGTTGCCCTTCATGCCGTAAGCCTCGGCGGCAGCGGCCGCGTTGGCGTAGATGTTCTTCATGATGCCGTGCAGCTTGCCGTCCACCTCGTCGAAGGTCCAGGCAAGACGCTGGGAGTTCTGGCTCATCTCCAGGCCGCTGGTGGCTACGCCGCCGGCGTTGGATGCCTTGGCGGGGGCAAACAGGATGTTGTTGGCCTGCAGGTAGGCCACTGCGTCGGGGGTGGAGGGCATGTTTGCACCCTCGGCTACTGCATAGCAGCCGTTGGCCACCAGGGCCTTGGCACCCTCAAGAGGCAGCTCGTTCTGGGTGGCGCAGGGCAGGGCGATGTCGCAGGGGACCGTCCAGATGCCGGTGCTGCCTTCCACGTACTTGGCGGAGGGAACGTAATCCAGGTAGGTCTTGATGCGGGCGCGCTTGACCTCCTTGATCTCCTGCATGACCTTGTAGTCGATGCCGTTCTCGTCCACAATGTAGCCGTTGGAGTCGCTCATGG
>JAHZHS010000063.1:0-5426 GCA_019420135.1 Oscillospiraceae bacterium
GCCATCACGCCCTGGCTTCGCGCCAGAGCCTCGCCGGTGTCGGCGGCGGTGAGCATCAGGTCAAGGGTGCCGGTGGGCTGTTCCCCTTCCACGCCGAAGACAAAGGCCATGGCCAGCAGATCATCGTCAAAGACAAAACTTTGGCTGACGCTGCCTTCCACTGGGTAGTAGACCGAGTAATCGTCGCTCAGTTTTTGGGAAAGAGCCTTGGTTCCCAGTCCGCGGATGGACACGAACCAGCAGAGAAGAAAAACGGCAAAGCACACCGCCGCCGCCCCAAGGGCCACGATGGTGTGCCGGTGTTTCTGATAAAAGGTTTTGATTGAGACTGTCATGGACCGCTCCTGTTATCGGCCGCAGCCGGTTTCCAACGTGACGCCGAAGGCTTTGTGCACTGCGCCGGCCCAGCGGCCGTCCCGGCGGAGAATGGCCTCCACCGCACCGCGGACACAGCCCTCGCCGCCCCTCTGGGGACAGCGGCAGTCCGCCCGGGCCAGCACCTCGGGGCTGGCATCGGCGGGGCAGGCCACAAAGCCGCACAGGGCCATGGCGCCCAGATCGTTCAGGTCATCCCCGCAGTAGGCGACTTCCTCTCGGGCAAAGCCGTGCTCGGTGAGGAACTGCCCCAGAAAGCCTGCCTTGTCGGAGACATTCTGATACAGATGGTCTACATGCAGCTCGGCAGCCCGGCGGCGCACCGCCTCGCACTCCCGCCCGGTGCAGATCATGATCTGGATGCCTGCCGCCCGGGCCAGCACGATGCCCGCGCCGTCCTTGATCGCAAATTTTTTCAGTTCATTGCCGGAAGCGTCATAGTAGACGCCGCCGTCCGTCATGGTGCCGTCCACGTCCAGTACCAGCAGGCGGATCATGCCATCACGTCCTTTGTTTGAGTATTGCAGGGTTTGTGCCGGTTCAGGCATTCTGATAGGCGCTGGGGGTGACAAAGGTCACCGGAATGCCCGCCGTGCGGATGGCTTCGGCCATGGCGGCATGGAAAGCATGGTCCCGCCCGGTGTGGGCATGGAGGCTGGCGTCCGCATAGGCGGGCTTGCCGGCGGGGTAGCCGTCGGCACCGGCCAGCAGCACAGCCCTGGCGCCACACTGGGAGAGCAGCCGCAGCAGCATGATGACGCTGTTGCTGCCCTGGGCAAAGGCTCCGGCCACGCGGTTGTAGTTGACGGTGCGGCAGTCAGCCGGGGCAACATCGGGCCGCAGGTTGGAGGTAAGTACTGCCGGGCAGGGGAAAGCGGAGATTTTGTCCAGCCGCTTGCTGTTGGTGAAGAAGGCAAAATCCGGGGTGAGGAACTCCGGCAGGAAGTTGGCCGAGACCACCACGTCCGCCTCCTGGCCGGGCATGGCCTTGAGTCTGCCCTGCACGTCGGGGGCGGCCAGGGTGGCGCCGGGGGCCAGCACCAGCACATTGCGGCCCTGGAAAGCCTGGGTCAGCTCCTGCATGGCGGCGGTGTCGTCGATCTGGCGGCTCTGGTATTCCTGGTAGAGTTTGTCGGCGTATTCCTTGTCGAAGGCGGTGGCCTTGGAGCGGTCCAGCACCGACAGAATGTGGTTGATGTCCCGGTTGGTCAGATCGCCTTTGGCCAGATAGTGCTCGGCATAGTTGCGGTGAAGATTGTACCGTGCCGACAGGAAGTAGGCCGGGGTATAGCCCCATTCAGGCTGGCCCTTGATGGGGGCAATGTGGTCCTGGATGGCGTCCATCAGCTCGTCGATGTCGTAGTGCCCACCGCAGGTCTCGTTCATGTAGTCGGCGGTGAGCTCGATGGGCAGGTTGCCGGGAATGCGTCCCATGCCCATGAGGCTGGCGTCCACGGTGATGTCCCGGGCCAGATGCTTGTCGATGAATTCCTGAGCCAGGCAGAAGCTCAGGGCCATGTTCTCGTGGAGGTGCAGCCCCACCCGGATGGACGGGTCAAGGTTGTGGTCCACCAGGCTGACGATGCGTTCCAGATCCCGGCGGCGCATGCTGCCGAAGGTGTCCACGATGGAGAACTGGTAGGGCATGATGGCGTTGACCTGGTCGAGGATCCAGAGAATGTCCTTGTCGGAGTAGCCCATGATGTTGATGGGGTTGATGGACAGTTTGTAGCCCCGGGCCTTGACCTCCCGGGCAAAGTCCATGCCGTCCCGGATGTCGTAGTCGTGGGCGGTGATGCGGATCATCTCGATGCCCTTGCCCTGGTACTCGGACAGTTTGCTGATATCATAATTGGAGCGCATGGCCATGCCGGAGTACATGGTTCCCCGGGGATCGTCGGGCAGCAGGCGGTTGAGCTCCTCAATGGTGTTGCAGACGGTGACGTCGGTGTCATACTTGGCCACATTGCGCAGAAAACCGACCTCAACGATGTCCACCCCGGCACGGGTCAGGGTGCGGATGATGTCCCGGGCGGGGGAAAAGCCCCACTTCCAGTCGTTGACATAGCCGCCGTCGCGCAGCGTGCAGTCGAGCAGTTTGATGTCTCCCATGGTAAAATGCCTCCTTTTCGGCAGAAGAACTGCGGTGAAATATTGGATTTAATCTGTGATGGACGCACCGCGCTCGGTGAGGATACGGGCGACCAGGGTGAGATCTTTCGGGGTGTCCACGCTCACGGTCTTGTAGGGGCTGACGATGGCGTGCACCTTGTGGCCGTTCTCCACAAAGCGCATCATGTCGTTCTCCTCGGCCCGCTCCAAAAGCGATTTGGGAGTCTCGTGGTAGAAGGCCAGGGCCTGACGGCTGTACAGCTGGATGCCGGTGACTTTTTCGTACTCAAAGTCCAGCGTTCCCTTGGGGTAGGGGATGGGGCTGCGGGAGATCATAAGGATCTCCCGGGCAGCGTTGGTGACCACCTTCTGGTTGGAAAAGTCGATGACGTCGGCGGGATGCTCCATGATGTTGGTCAGCACCGCCACATAGTAGGGATCGTCGGGCAGGGTCTTGGGCAGGATCAGGTCGAAGGCCTTCACGTTGATGAGGGGTTCATCCCCCATGACCTGCAGGTAGAGATCGGCCTCCACCCGGGTGCTGACCTCCCAGATGCGCCCGGTAGGGGTGTCGTGGTCGGGGCTGGTCATGCAGTATTCCATGCCGTATTGGCGGCAGGCCTCGGCAATGCGCTCGTCGTCGGTGGCGATGACCACATCGTCCAGGGCGGCACACTTTTTGGCCTCCTGCCAGACCCACCAGATCATGGGACGGCCCAGAATATCGGCCAGCGGCTTACCCGGCATGCGGGAGCTCCGGTACCGTGCGGGAATCACAGCAATGGTTTTCATAACAGAACATGTCCTTTCTACCCGGCGGGGCAACTCCGGCGGAGAAACGGGAATCCCAATCTCCACCCGGATCGCTCCGTCCTGTCCGCCACAGCAGGCGGACAGGACCAGCCGGGATCGTTCAGTGGTCCATCATTTTTTGTCGGGATCGGGCGGAGAAGCTTTCCCTGCCCGGAAACGGGCGAACAGCCAACCGGCCAGCAGCACCAGCTCACAGATCGCACAGCCGATGCCATAGACCAGCACCCCCACCCACCAGGGAGCGGAGTTCATGGCATACAATTCGGGGCGGGCCATATGGTCCCATGCCGTCCACAGACAATACCCCAGAAAGACGCCGAAAAAGGTACCCATGGCAATGGCAAAAAAGCGCTGTACCTTGTGCCAGAACATCAGCTTCGCCGTCCTTTCTGCGTTGGGAAAGAGAAAAGCGGAACAACCATCATCCAATCAGGGCCAGAGCGTCCTCCAGCGAGAGGAAGATGTTCTCCTCCGCGGCGGTAAAGCCCCGCAGCACCCAGCTCTGCACCGTGACCGCCCGGCGGAACTTGCCCGGCAGGCAGAAATTCAGTACCTCGCTGGGCATGGTGCGCTCCAGGACCACGGCGTCGGGAAACAGCGCCCCGTAATCGGTGGTATCCCGGGGATGGGTCTTGATGAAGAGGGGACCGTCGGCATACTGCATGGCCACGGCCTGAAACATCCGGTTCTGGGTGTCCTGGTCCATGCGGCCGTCGTCCACAAAACTGCGGGGCAGCAAAAGGGTCGCCTGGGAGAAAACTGCGGTATCATCCGGCAGCGGCCTTGTCAGAAAGACCCTGCGCACGGCGGCTTTCTCCTCATCGGACAGGCTTTCCAGAAGTTCCGCCTTGGAAAAGGTCAGAAGCTTTTCCGGCGGAAAGAGCACGCACTGGGAGGCGTCCTCGCTCTCCACGGCCTGGCAGACGGGGCTGTCCCCCCAGTAGAGGTAGCCCTGCCCCTCGCGGCGGGCCTTGAAATCGGGGGCAGTACGCTGCTCGTCCAGCAGATGCTGGTCGGGGTCCAGCGTGCCGCCCAGGGTGTCCTCACAGAGAATGTAGGGCGCCCGGCAGTCCTGAAGATACCGCCCCACCGCGCTCCAGTCGTTGCTGATGTAGATGGTATGGTAGGCATGCTTGTCCAGCACCGGCCCGGCAGCGGCCTTCTCGTAAGCCCGGCGGTTGCGGATGTGGGCAAGGGGACCGGTGACGGTTCCCTGCCAGCGGGACTCGTGCAGGACGCAGACCTCGGAAAAAATGCCGTCCAGCTTGTGGGAGGCCGCCAGGATCTCGGCGTCGGGCAGCTGCTCGCTGAGCCAGACAGCCTGCCCGCCCCCCGCACGCAGGGCGCGCACCAGAGCGAGGAGCAGGTGATAGGCGGTGTGGCAGATGAAAAGATCTGGCTTTGCCATCTCTCAGCCCTCCGCCCCCGAGGTCAGCACCTTGACCGGCGGGAAGTGGATACGGCCCCAGCCGGAGGCCCACTCGGGCATGGAGAGGTCGCCACTGGTGACCTCAAAGGCAAACTCGGTGACCGGCTTGTCCAGGCAGACCGCCTGGGCCAGGGCACCGTCGAAGATGTCGAGATAGAAGAAATACTGTCCCTCGCCCAAAAGCGACGGGTCAAACTCGAATTCGGAGACATACAGCTTTCCGGGCTGGGCGGGGCCCAGGTCCACCGGGTGGGTGATGCCCACGGGGGAGGAATCCCGGTAATGCAGATTCATCTTCATGTGCACCCCGGCAAAGGGTTCAGAGACCCGCCAGGTGATGCGGATGCGCATTTTCTCGGTGTCGGCAAAGACGCTGGATTCCTTGTCCACAAAGTCCAGGGTCTCCAGGCGCAGACGCTTGCCCGCACTCTGGTTCATGCGGGAAACGTCGGCCAGGTCGTAGTGGACCACGTTGACGTCGGTGGTGTCCATGTAGACGGCGATGGCCTGTTCCACGTCGCCGTCAAAGATGACCCGGCCCTTGTCCAGTACCACGCAGCGGGTGCACAGCTGGCGGATGGTGGACATGTTGTGGCTGACATAGAGGACGGTACGGCCTTCCTGACCGGCTACGTCGCTCATTTTGCCCAGGCATTTCTGCTGGAACTTCATGTCGCCCACGGCCAGGACCTCGTCC
>JAHZHS010000063.1:5591-6535 GCA_019420135.1 Oscillospiraceae bacterium
ATGTTTTCCCGGCCGGTCATTTCGTTGTTGAAGCCGGTGCCCACTTCCAGCATGCTGGCCACCCGGCCTTTCAGCCGGATTTCGCCCTCGGTGGGGGCGGTGATGCGGGAGAGAATCTTGAGCAGGGTGGATTTGCCGGCGCCGTTGCGGCCGATGATGCCCAGGGCCTCCCCCTGGTAGACGGTGAGATCCACACCGTTCAACGCCATGAAGGTCTGACCGAACAGCCGGGTGTCGGTGCCGATGATGGTGTTGGGGTCCTCCTTGCCGCGGATGCGGGCCCACCAGCTCTGAAGGTCGTGGGTGAGGGTGCCGCCGCCGATCTGGCCCAGCTTGTACTGCTTTTTCAGTCCCGTCACCTGAATGACGGGAACTCTGTTGTTGGATGCCATAGCTGCCCCCTTACACCGTATCCATAAAGGTTTTTTCGATCCGGCTGAACAGCACCACGCCCAGGACAAGGGCCACGGCGGTGAACACCAGACTGTACACGAACATCCCCATTTCCGCCGAGCCGGTACCCAGGGTGGCGGTGCGGAAGATCTCGATGGGGGCGGTCATGGGATTGAGACGCATCAAAAAGGCGAGGCGGGGACTTTCTCCCAGGGTGGACAGGGGATACACCACGGGGGAGACGTACATCCACAGCTGTACGCCGAAGCTGACGGCGATGGCCAAATCACGGTACTTGGTGGTCAGGCTGGAGACGATGATGCCCACACCCAGGCCCAGCAGCATGGTCTGGACCAGCACCAGAGGCACGGCCCACATCCAGACAGTGAGGTGGACGTTTGCTCCGGTGAAGAAGAAATAGAGCCAGAACAGCACAAACATGGCAGCCTGAATCAGAAAGTTGATGAAGCTGGTGAGGGCCTGACGGATGGGGGTCGTCAGACGGGGAAAGTGCACCTTGCCGAACCCCTGGCTGTTGGCCACGACGGCGC
>JAHZHS010000063.1:6554-11422 GCA_019420135.1 Oscillospiraceae bacterium
GTGTTGGCGGTATTATTGATGCAGCTGGAGAAAAAGGTCCAGACGGTATTTCCCGCCATGTAGAACAGGAAGGAGGGGGTGCCGTCGGTGGAAAGGCCCGCAATGCCGCCGAACACTACGTTAAAGAGCACGCTGGTCAGCAGCGGGTTGAGAAGCACCCACGCCGGGCCCAGAATGGTCTGCTTGTACAGCACGGCAAAGTTGCGCTTGACAAACAGGACGATCAGGTCGCGATACCGCCACAGCTCCTGCAGGTCGATGTCAAACCAGCCGGTGCGGGGACGGATGATGGTGGTCCATTCGCCGTTGGAGGCGTTGGTCTGCAGTTGTTCCGCCATAGATTCATTACCTGTACTTTCGCAAAAATTCATATACACGCCTATTGTACCATGGATGGCAGTAAATTACAAATCCCGGAGAGCCTTGCGGCGGTCGTCTGCGGGCCTTTTTGCGGAGGAGCCTCAGCAGGAAAAAGCCGCCTGTGTACGGCGAAAAAGTCAGACAGCGTCCTGCCCGCGGGCCGCCGACCGGAAAGCCCCTCGAAACTTCCCGGGACAGCGGAACCCGGCATGAAGCTGTTCCGGGAAAAGGGAAAAAAGGAAAGGCTTCCGCCGCAGTCCCGACAGGCAAAGACAGACCGGGAGCCCCCGCCTGGCGGGGACTCCCGGTCTTGGAGAGAATGGATAGGGCAAACGCCGGATTCAGCGTTTGATGTTGAAAGCGCCGAAGCCCGGATACACTGCGCCGTCGCCCAGCTCCTCCTCGATGCGGAGCAGCTGGTTGTACTTGGCCACACGCTCGCTGCGGCTGGGGGCGCCGGTCTTGATCTGGCAGGTGTTGAGAGCCACGGCCAGATCAGCGATGGTGGTGTCCTCGGTCTCGCCGGAGCGGTGGGAGGCAATGGCGGTGTAGCCCGCCTTGTGGGCCATCTTGATGGCTTCCAGCGTCTCGGACACCGAGCCGATCTGATTGAGCTTGATGAGGATGGAGTTGCCGCAGCCCAGGGCAATGCCCTTGGACAGCCGCTCAGTGTTGGTGACGAAGAGGTCGTCGCCCACCAGCTGGACGCGGTCGCCCAGTTCCCGGGTCAGCAGCTGCCAGCCTTCCCAGTCCTCCTCATCCAGGCCGTCCTCGATGGAGTAGATGGGATACTTGTCCACCAGTTCCTTCCAGTGCTCCACCAGCTGGGCGGAGGTGAACTCTTTGCCGCACTTGGGCAGCTTGTAGCGGCCCTTCTCGCCGGTTTTCCACTCGCTGGAGGCGGCGTCCATAGCAAGGACAAAATCCTTGCCCGGCTCATAGCCTGCCTTGCGGATCGCCTCCAGAATATACTCGATGGCCTCCTCGTCGCTGGCCAGGTCGGGGGCGAAACCGCCCTCGTCCCCCACCGAGGTGGTGAGACCTTTGGCTTTCAGCAGGCTCTGCAGGGCATGAAACACCTCGGTGCACCAGCGCAGCCCTTCCCGGAAGGAGGGCGCCCCCGCAGGCATGATCATGAATTCCTGCACGTCCACCGTGTTGGCGGCATGGGCACCGCCGTTCAGGATGTTCATCATGGGTACGGGCAGCTTGTTGCCCGCAATGCCGCCGAGAAAACGGTAGAGGGGGATGTCCAGCGAAGCCGCTGCCGCCCGGGCGCAGGCGATGGAGACAGCCAGAATGGCGTTGGCGCCCAGCCGGGACTTGTCCCTGGTGCCGTCGGCGACGATCATGGCGCGGTCTACGGCGTAAATGTCCGAGGCATCCATGCCGGTCAGCGTCTCATTGATGATGGTATTGATATTTTCCACGGCCTTGGCAACACCTTTTCCGCCGTAGCGGGAGGCATCGCCGTCGCGCAGTTCCAGGGCTTCAAACTCGCCGGTGGAAGCACCGCTGGGAGCAGCGCCCCGGGCAATGGTGCCGTCGGCAAGGCGGACCTCCGCCTCCACGGTGGGGTTGCCGCGGGAGTCGATGATCTCACGGCCGACGACCTGTTCAATCTCAAGATAATTCATAGGAACCTTCCTTTCCGAAGTGGCGGAAAACAACCAAGTTCACTTTGACGAACTTTGGTTGCTTTATGCTAACATCTTCTGTGACCATCATACTCAGTATTTCGCCGTAAATCAAGACCTATGCAAAAATCTTTACAAAAAACAGCCGCCCGGGCTGACAGGAGCCGGACGGCTGTGATGGAAGAATTCGGTTTTCCACGGACTGTTGAAAGAAAGCGGCGGTACCGGGCACATGGGGAACCCTTTGAAACGAGAAACCCGGCATCTATGGCCGCTGGGCGGTGAAACAGAGCGATGACAGGCGGCGGAAAGGCGTGCGGTCACTCCCGGCGGCGCCGTCCCAGAAACAGGTAATACCCCAGCCAGTCCATCTTGCCGTACAGCGGCTTGTTCAGGCGGCGGGCCTCGGCCATGGAGTAGAGCAGGTGCAGGTTGCGCCACCATACCGGGAGATAGTAGGCGGAGTAGTTTTTCTCCCGGCGCATGGTCTTCAAAAGACCCCGCAGCCAGGTCCCGGACAGTGCCTTGTCGGCCTTGTCCCGGCGCAGCCCGGCAGGGGAGGGATCCCGCCGCAGAATATCGGCGGCGCCCTCGGCCAGGACGGTCAGCTCGGCCCGGTGCAGGGGCAGCAGATCCTCCTGCGGGGCACCCACGGCGTCACAGGCGGCATTGAGCTTGGCAAAATGCCGGGGCCAGATGTCGCAGTAATCGTCGTGATAGCGGGTGGAAAGGCTGGTGCCGGTGGTGTCGCAGTTGTACCAGGTCAGGGGGGCGTCCACCACGGCAAAGGACCAGTTTTTGCTTTCCCGGTTGAGGCAGGCAATGTAATCCAATACAAATTGTAAATCTTCTCCAAGAGTATACGATTCGTCAAAGCGAAGCTCCCGCAGAAGGTCCCCCCGGTAGAGCTTGTTCCAGGGCATGGCGATCAGACAGTCAAGATACAGCCTTGCCAGTGACAAGGCCGGCAGCAGGGCAGCATCCCCCTCGGCGGGGGCATCGTCCAGCAGATCGGTGGTGTAGTGCCAGATCACAAAGCTGCCCGGGTGTTCTTGCTGTGCAGCAAGGGCCGCTTCCAGTGCGCCCTCCCGCAGGGCATCGTCGGAGTCCAGAAAGACGATGTACTGGGCATCGGCAATTTCCAGCCCGGCGTTCCGGGCGCTGGAAACACCGCCGTCCTCCTTGTGAATGACCCGGATGCGGGGATCCCGGGCGGCCCAGGCGTCGCACATGGCGCCCGATTGGTCGGGGCTGCCGTCGTCCACCAGGATGCAGCTGACCCCGCCGGGGACCTCCTGGCAGAGCACACTCTCCACACAGCGGTCCAGGGTGTGCACCGCCTTGTAGACCGGAACAATGACGCAGACGGCGGACTTCATGTGCGTTCCCCCATTTCGGTCAGGATGCGGACAAAGTTGTCGTAAAAGGCTGCCACCGAAAACTGCTTGGCGGCCTCAGCCCCGGCACGACCCATTTCGGCGCGCAGTTCGGGATGGTCGCGGAGCATTTCAATGGCCCAGGCAAGCTGCCCGGCCACGTCCCGGTTCAGATCCACCAGCACCGCCTGGCTGCCGGCCAGATACTCCGGCATGCCGCCGCTGCGGGTGGCCAGCACCGGGCGGCCGCAGGCCATGGCTTCGATGGCCACCAGGCCCGCGGCCTCCTGCACCATGGTGGGGACGCAGACCAGGTCGGCCAGACGGTAGTAGTCGGGCAGATTGTCGTTCTGGATGAACCCGGTGAACCGGACCCGGCTGTCCAGGGCGCGGGCCTGTGCCTCCAGCTTTTTCAGGAAAGGACTGGACTGGGTGCGGCCGAAGAAGGGGCTGCCCACAATGAGCAGCTTGATGTGAGGGTCGGACAGGGAGGAGATGGCCTCCAGCAGACGGTGGATGCCTTTGTCAGGTTCCAGCCGCCCGCAGAACAGCACAACAAAATCCTCCGGTGCAAAACCGAGCGAAGCGCGCAGCCTGGCGTCGGGCTCACCGGGGGTAAACCGTTGGGTGTCGATGCAGTTGTGGAGAATAAAGGCATTTTTCCGGTCCAGAGTGCTGGTTTTCAGGTATTCATCCCGGATAAATTCGCTCAGGGCCAGCACGCCGCCGTAGATGTCGTCCATCTGACGGCTGCACTGGGTCAGGCCGTGGAGATGGGCCAGGCAGCGCTTGCGGCCGAACATGCGGCTGATGGCGCCGAACTGGGTCAGGTTGCCGCCCTCGGCGACGATCCAGTCAGGCGGGGGAAGCTCCAGCGCCAGCGAGAGCTGGACCTTCTGATACCAGGGCTCATAGGGGGCGGCCACGCCGAAGCACCGCTCGATGAACACCATGGGCCAGTAGCGGCGGTGTCCCCGGGGACGGGCAATGTACATCATTTTGGTATGGCGCAGATCGGCGGCTGCCGCCTTGGCGTCGGCATCCAGCACACTGGCGCACAAAAGATCCAGCTTTCCCTGACGCTCATTTTCCCGGATCAGATGGGTGATGAGCGTTTCCACCGCGCCGCCGCGCACTGCGGGTACGGGCAGGTCGGCGGGGGGAATCAGCAGCACACGGGGACGCTTTTCCGTTTTTTTGTCCGGCTTGACAAGCGGCACGGCCGGGCCTCCTCACACAAAGATTACTTTTCCCGTTACTTCTTTACGGGGCACAGGCTTTCCGCAGGCATCATGGACCAGCGGGCGGCCGACAGCTTTTCGGTCATTTTCAGCTGTTTGCAGTTGGGCAGATAGCTGATGAGTCCCTGCATCAGGAACTGTTCCTTGGAGATGGCCTTGACCAGGGCAGGCTCGGGGGACTGGCGCACCTTGGCGCAGAGGAAGAGATACCGCCGCCAGCAGGCCGCATAGGCGCAGTCGATGACGGTGCGGTC
>JAHZHS010000064.1:0-5869 GCA_019420135.1 Oscillospiraceae bacterium
CGGTGGTCGCCATGACATAGAAAAACTGGAAGGCCGCGTTGCGCAGGGTGTCGGCCAGGGCCAGGCCGTCCCCCCGCAGGTCCCACATGAGGATGCAGATGGCCGCCCCGATGATGAAGAAGTAGGTGCGCACCTCCTCCATGGAGAAAGCGTCCCGCACCCGGCGCAGGAGCAGCAGATAGTAGAAGTTGAAGTTGACGCCGAACAGCGCCATAAAGACGGTGACCACCCACTGCAGGTAGGGGGAGTAGCCGGCCATGCTGTCGTTCTTGATGCCGAAGCCGCCGGTACCGGCGGTGCCGAAACTGGTAGTGAGGGCGTCAAAGAGCTGCATGCCCCCGGCCAGCAGCAGGATGACCTCGATGACGGTCATGACAAAGTAGATGACATAGAGGATGCGGGCGGTCTGACGGACCTTGGGCCGCAGCTTGCCCACCGAGGGGCCGGGGCTTTCGGCCTTCATGAGGTTCATGTGGGAACCGCCGGGCAGCTGGACCACAGCCAGCAGAAAGACCAGCACGCCCATGCCGCCCAGCCAGTGGGTGAAGCTGCGCCAGAACAGCATGCAGTGGGAGAGGCTTTCCACGTCGGAGAGGATGCTGGCGCCGGTGGTGGTGAAGCCGGACACCGTCTCGAACATGGCGTCGGTGAAACGGGGGATCGCCCCACTGCGGTAGAAGGGCAGGCAGCCGAACAGGCTCAGCTCGATCCAGCCCAGGGCGGTGGCGATGCAGCCTTCCCGCATGTAAAAGACATTGCTGGCCGGTTTTTTGTAGGCCAGGACAGAGCCCAGCAGAACGGCGGCAAGCCCAACCCCCAGGAAATACCAGGTATTGTCCTCCCGGTAGATCAGCCCCACCACAAAGGGCAGCAGCATAAAAGCGCCTTCCAGGGCGAGCAGCCAGCCCAGCACCCGGCGGACGATGGATGTGTTCATGCAGCGGCCTCCTTACGCCAGAATGTCGCTCAGGTCGCTCAGCCCGGTGTGGGTGGTGACGATGATGACCGAATCCCCCGGCTGGATGGCGTCGTCGCCGCCGGGAATGAGGATGTTACCCTTGTGGCCGATGCAGGCGACCAGCAGGTGATCCCGGGTGGGCAGATCCCGCAGGGGGCGTCCCACCACGGGGGAGCTTTCGCTGGCCACAAACTCGATGGCCTCCACCCGGTTGTCGAAGAGGTGGAGCAATGTCTCGATGTTGGAGGAATCCTTGGAGGCATTGCGGGAGCGCACATAGGCCACGATGGCGTCGGTGACCAGGGCCTTGGGGTAGACCACGCTGCCCAGATTCAGGCGGTCGATGGCCTCAGGGAACATGATGCGGTTGATCTTGGTGACCACCTTGGCCCGGGACACCGCCTGAGTGTGCAGCGTCAGCATGATGTTCTCCTCATCGATGCCGGTCAGGGGCACCACCGCCCCCACATGCTCGATGCCGGCCTCCCGCAGCAGATCGGCGTCGGTGCCGTCGCCGTTGAGGATGGTTGCCTTGGGCAGCTGGGTGCTCAGCTCCTCGCAGTGCTGGCGGTTGCTCTCGATGAGCTCCACATTGACGCCCACCCGCAGCAGCTGCTTGGCCAGATAGTAGCCGGTCTTGCTGCCGCCGATGATGAGAGCGTCCCGCACCTGATGGGTCTCCAGCCCGATGCGGCGCAGAAACTGCTTGGAACCCCGAGCGGGGGCGATGAAGGAGACCACGTCCCCGGCTTTCAGCAGAAAGCTGCCGTCGGGGATGTAGACCTCGCCCCCGCGCTCCACGGCGCAGATCAGCACCGCCCCGGCCAGTTCCTGGCCCAGTTCCCGCAGGCGGCGGCCGTCCAGACGGTTGCCCTCAGGGATGCGGAAGCGGATCATCTCGGCCAGGCCCCGGGCAAAGGGAGTCACGCCCACCGCGCTGGGCAGGCAGAGAATGCGGGAGATCTCCCGGGCGGATTCCAGGTCGGGGTTGATGATCATAGCCAGGCCCAGCTTGCTCTTGAGGTAGGCGGCATCCTGGCTGTATTCGGGGGTGCGCACCCGGGCGATGACGGCGCAGTCGGTGACCCGCTTGGCCACCACGCAGCACAGCAGGTTGAGCTCGTCCGAGTTGGTGACGGCGATGAGGATGTCGGCGTTGTCGATGCCGGCCTCCTGCAACGTGGAAAAGTTGGCGCCGTTGCCCACCACGCCGTTGACGTCGAACAGGTTGGTGATGTCCTGCACCTTGCCGGCGTCCCGGTCAATGATGGTGATGTCGTGGTTTTCCTTGCTGAGCTTGTCCACCAGGGACAGGCCCACCTTGCCGCAGCCTACAATGACGATGTTCAGGCCTTTTTTGCGATGGGGAAATTTGTGCTCCATATAAGACGGTTCCTCGATTCTGACAGGGATTTGGAAAAGAGAAGGGGCCTGCAGGCGCAAAAAACGGCCTTTCCGTTCCCGGTACGCGTAAAGGCAGACCGGAAGGGAAAGGCGCGCAGGCCGCAGGGACAGAAATTGTGGTGACAGGATCAGGCGGTGAAGTGAACCAGGTAAAGATCCCCCTGGCCCTCGTTGCCGTCCTCATCGACGTACTGCTCCAGATAGGCAAGGTCGAACTCGGCGGCATCGGCGGGAACTTCAAACAGCAGATCGTAGGTCTCCTCGGCGCCGTCGGGCATGAACCATTCCAGCGGCATCTGGGCATTGGTGGGCATGCCGTCCTCGTCCTCCGCCAGCGGGTCCACCGACCAGGTGTAGTCCTCGTCGCCGTCGCCCCACTGGAGCTGGAAGTCGCTGTCGTACATGGGCAGCTCCTCCCCGAAGGTGTTCACCAGGGTGACATTGCAGAGGATCAGCCGGGATCCGTCCGCGGGGGTGTGGCCGTCGTACTCGGCCACCTCCTGGGCACTGTTGACCGTGAAGTCAAAAAACATGTTGGACATCCGGTCACCGATCTCACCGTCGGTGTTTTTGCCCGCATTGAACAGGGTGATGCCGCTGCATCCCGACAGCGCCGCGCCCAGGGTCAGCGCGGCAAGACCGGCACAGAGAGTCCGGTTGGCAAAACGCATGGGTACCTCCTTTTTCTCCCGGGCACATCCCCCGGGTTTCTCTTTCCGTTGATTCTAAGATAGCGGAAAATGCAAAAAAAAGCAATATCCACTGTCGGAAACGGGGGATATTTTGTGATAAAACGTCGGAAGTGTTCAAACAAAAATGGCACAAACGGACAAAAAAGCGGCCCGGCCGCCGGGAAAATCCGGGGCCGGGCCGCTGGTCGCGGTGGGACAATGGGGAAAGAAAACGGTCAGGAGACAGCCTCCAGGGGCAGGGTGATGGCATTGGCGGTGTCCAGGGTGGCGCCGGGCGCGAAGTAGTAGTGGAAGGTGTTGATCTGTTCCAGCTCCTCCTGGGTGGCGGCGTAGTAGTCGTAGCGGATGGTCACGATGCCGGTGGCGGGGTCTGCAAAGGCGTTGACCATGCCGGTGCGGAGGATGGTGGCGGTGCCCTCCTCGTTGAGGCCCTGGACCTCCTCGCTCACGGTGGAGACGTCCTCGTCGTCGGGCATGACCAGGTCCACCAGCATACCGGAGGACATGCCGTGCACCCAGCCGTAGGGCACCAGGGAGAAGCTGATGGAGCTGTCCTGGACGGTGAAGTCCTGCACCGTGAAGCCTCCCAGGTCACTGAAAGCGATCTTGGCCCCGGCGCGCATCTCGTCGGCGGTGACGGTGCGCAGCTCGGTCTCGGCGGTCTCGTCGTAGGACACCGGCGTCAGGGTGATGGAGGTGGCGCCGTCGGCGGGGCGGGTGAGCTGATAGTTGCTGACAGAGCTCTGATCCACCGTGCCGTCATGGATGTAGTTCTGGGCGGCCCAGGCGCTGAGGTAGAGCTCCTTGCCGGTGTCGTCGGTGATGAGGAACTGGCTGGCGTCGATGCCCTTGGTCCAGGCGACCTGCTGCTGGGTGTCGTCGGTGTAGGCGTACTCGTAGCGGGTGGTGATGCTGCCGCCCAGCGGGCCGAAGGTGAAATTGTCCAGCAGCAGCACGTCGTCGCCCACGGGGTACTCCCCGGCCTTGGCCCGGGTGGCCCCGGCGCGCAGGGCGCTGCCGTCCAGGGAGACGCTGAAATCCCAGTTGCCCTCATGGTTCAGCACCGAAGTCTCCGACAGGTTGAGGACCACAGTGTCCCCCTCGGGCACGGCGGTGAGGATATAGTGGACCCACATCTTGAGGGTGCTGCCGTCCACCCGGTAGTATTCCCGCAGGGTGGGGCTGTCAGCCACGATGTCCTGACCGTTGAGGGTGCATTCGCTGAAGAAGGGCGCGGAAAACCACACCTGGTCGGAGGAGGAGTAGAAGCTGCCATCATCCAGGGCGTCGTCCACAATGTTCTCCCCCGTGATGGTGAAGAAGACATCCATGGAGGAGACGTCGATGGAGATGTTGTCCAGCGTGACGCTGACGCCGTCGTCGGTGACGGTCTGGTCCACCGGGGCGTTGTAGGCGGTCAGCTCCGCCTCGGTGCCCTCGTGGGTGCCCCGGGGAGCGTCCAGGTTCTGGGAGACCTGGCTCTGGTCGGGGGCGGCGGAGAAGAAATCGATGTTGCCCTGGATCATCTTGATCAGGGAGGGCCCCACGGCGGCCGCGGTGCCGCACAGGGCGCAGACCACCGCCGCCGCAATGCCGAAGGTGAATGCCCGGCGGCGGACATGGCGGATTTTGGGTTTCTGCCCGGCGGCGGCCGGGGCGGCAGCGCCCGCAGCGTCGATGCGGCCCAGGACGGTTTTGGTCAGACGGTCCAGCTCCCCGGCGGTGAGGGGCGCTTCGGGGGTGTCCAGCGTGTCCAGTTCGTGCAAGAGATCCTGTTGTGTGTTACGCATGTGCGCGCACTCCTTTCCGTTCCAGTTCCCGGCGCAGGCGTTCCCGTCCCCGGGACAGCCGGGTGTTTACCGTGCTCTCGCTCATGTTCAGAGCCCGGGCGATCTGCCGCGCCGGCTGCAGCAGATAGTATTTGCGGAGAAAAATTTCCCGGTCGGGCTGAGACATGGCGGCCACCAGCGTGCCTACCAGGTCCTCGGCGTCGCTGGGCAGAGCGTCCAGCAGGGCCAGGGCATCGCCCACCTCCTCATTGAGGGGCAGTTCGTTTTTGCGGCGGAGTTTCCGCCAGCGGCTGATGCCGGCGTTGCGGGCGGTGACCACCAGCCATGCCTTGACCGGGGTGTCCGTCCGGCAGAGATGGTCTGCCTGCTTCCACAGTGCCACAAATACATCGGCCATGCATTCTTCCACGTCCTCGGGACGGCCGGGCAATATCTTGGATAAAATTCCCTTGACGGCGGGGGCGTACCGCGCCATGGCGGTCTTGAGCCCCGTCTCCGGATCGTTCACGATCCACAGGGCCAGATTTTCTTCCTCCACCTCGTCACCTCCAAATCCTTTGGTTTTAAGGCCTTACACCCATACAGACGCCCCCCGGGGACAAAATCTTACACACAGGGAACACAAAAAACAAAAGACCGCAAAGCAGCATGGGGGATGCCGCTTTGCGGTCTTGCAGGATACAGGTTACAGATAGCTGGGCTCCTCCCGGCGATGACCGGCCAGGGCGGGGTTGTCGAGCACGGCACCCGCCCCCAATACCACGCAGTCCAGGGGGCTTTCGGCCACATGGACCTCAATGCCGGTCTCGTTCTGGATCAGGCGATCCAGGCCCTTGAGCAGGGCGCCGCCCCCCGAAAGCATGATGCCCCGGTCGATGATGTCGCTGGACAGCTCGGGCGGGGTGCGCTCCAGCGTGTCCTTGATGGCGTCCACGATGCGCAGCAGGCTCTCGCTCATGGCCTCCCGCACCTCCTCGGAGCGGATCAGGATGTCCTTGGGCAGACCGTCCACCAGGTTGCGGCCC
>JAHZHS010000064.1:5913-11290 GCA_019420135.1 Oscillospiraceae bacterium
TGCGCTTGATGAAGGCGATGATGCTCTGGTCCAGGGTGTCCCCGGCGCAGCGGATGCTGCGGCTGGCCACGATGCCGGACAGGCTGATGACTGCCACCTCTGCCGTGCCGCCGCCGATGTCCACGATCATGCTGCCCACCGGCTCGGTGGTGGGCAGTCCGGCACCGATGGCTGCCGCCATGGGTTCCTCAATGACGGTGACCTGACGGGCCCCCGCCCGGGCGGCTGCCTGGCGCACCGCCCGGCGCTCCACCTCGGTGACGCCGGAGGGCACGCAGATGACCACCCGGGGACGGCTGAAAATGCCGGAGCCGCAGGCCTGCCGGATGAAACTCTGGAGCATGGCGGCGGTGATGTCAAAGTCGGCGATAACGCCGTCCTTGAGGGGGCGCACCGCCACAATGGACCCGGGCGCCCGGCCAATGACGGCCTTGGCCTCGTGGCCGACGCTGCGCACCCGCAGCTCGTCGGTTTTGGTGTCCACCGCCACGACGCTGGGTTCCCGCATGATGATGCCGCGGCCCTTCATGTAGACGAGGGTGTTGGCGGTGCCGAGGTCAATGCCGATATCTTTGCTGAACATAGTGTGAAATCTCCTGGAAATGAATGCGAAAAAACGTGCCAGAATCCCCATTTCGTTCCTCCCCGGCCCGGCACGCCGGACCGGAAGGGGACGGCTCACTCGTCAAAGGCGGCGAGGAGCTGTGCCGTGCGGTGGACGGGCAGGCCCATGATGTTGTAGTAACAGCCCTCGATCCCGCTGCACCACAGCGCCGCCCGGCCCTGGATGGCATAGGCGCCCGCCTTGTCGTAGGGCTCGTCGGTGTCGGCGTAGGCCTGCAGCTCGGATTCGGGAATGGAGGCAAAGTGTACCAGTGTCGTCTCCACCGCCGCGGACTTGCGCCCGTCGCGGCAGATGCAGATCCCGGTGTGGACCTTGTGGGTCCGGCCGGACAGCGCCCGCAGCATCCGCAGGGCGTCCTCCCGGTCGTGGGGCTTGCCGAACACCTGCCCGTCACAGTCGACGACGGTGTCGCAGCCCAGCACGGTGCAGCCGGGATTGGCCGCTGCCACATCCTCCGCCTTGGCGGTGGCCAGCGCGCGGGCCAGCAGGGCGGGGGTATCGGCGGTGATGCGGCTTTCCTCCACCGAGCTGGGGCGGACGATGAAATCGCGGGTGATGAGGGCGATGAGCTCGCGGCGGCGCGGGCTGCCCGAAGCAAGGATCAGGGACATTGGTGTTGCCTCTTTCAAGTAAGGATTATACCGGCCCGCCCCGTCGAAAGGGCGCGGAACCGGACGGAAATGGAAATTTTTACCAAACCTGCACGGCGGAACGCATGGGGTGTCGGGCGGGGGGCATTACAGCTTGCCGGTGGAGCCGAAGCCGCCGGCGCCCCGGTCGGTGTCGGACAGATCCTCCGCCTGCACAAAGGCGGCCTGCCACACGGGGGCGATGCACAGCTGGGCAATGCGCTCCCCGGGCTGGATGGTGTAGGGCTCGGTGCCCAGGTTGATGAGGCCCACCCGGACCTCGCCCCGGTAGTCGCTGTCGATGACGCCCACGCAGTTGGGCAGGGTCAGGCCGTGCTTGATGGCCAGACCGCTGCGGGCGTAGAGCAGCGCCACGCACTGGGCGTCGGGCAGCTCAATGGCAAGCCCGGTGGGGATCATGGTGCGCTGGCCGGGGGCCAGGGTCAGGGGCTCGTCCAGCAGGGCGCAGAGATCGGCCGCCGCCGCACCGGCGGTGGCGTAGGCGGGAGCCTTGGCCCGGGGGTCCAGCAGCTTGTATTTGACGGTTTTGGTTTCCATGGAAGTCCTCCGGTTGTGAAAGCGCGGGCGGATAGGGAACCGCGCATGGTTAATCGTAGTCGATGGTGTAGGCCACTTCGGGGGCGTTGTCGGACGGCTGCCCGGCCAGGCCGATGAGGGCGGCAATGCCGCCCAGGGCCAGGCTGACGCCCACAAAGATGGCCGCAGCCTTCTCGATGGCAAGATAGATGCGGCAGAGCAGGCGGGGCGGATGCAGGGCCAGGGCGACGATGGCCGCGCCGATGCCCAAAAGGGCAAGGCCTTCCCTGAGGGTCTTGTTCTTCATGGCGTCCTCCTTGTGGATGATTGGATGGGCGGCGCTGCTGTCACTGCGCCTTGGTGGGATCATTATAGTATAGCCCGCGGGTGAACTCGCCGTCAAACGGTTTGCCCTCCTGCAGCAGCGCCAAAATCTGGGCGGCACGCTGGGGCGTCTCGGTGGTGAAGGCTGCCACCGCCCAGTCCACCGGCAGTTCGCCCAGCCGGTCCCCCATGTAGAGGGGCACCGGGTTGTACACCGTGCGCACCCCGTTTTCGGGCAGGCCGCATTCCACCAGGAAATCCCGGCCCTTGCGGTCCCGCAGACGGCCCTCATGGCTGCATCCGGCGCAGCTGGCATGGTCGGGACGGTTTTTCAAAGGGCAGGCCCGGGTGAGCATGAGGGGGATATGCCCGTAGCACAGAGCCGCCACCGGCAGGAAACCGCCCTCCGGCAGGGAACCCACCGGCCGCATGGCGTGGACCGGCGTCTCGGGATGGATCAGCAGCCCTTGGGCGCCCAGCTTTCCGCAGCGCAGGGCCGACAGGGGATTGGTGATGTTCAGGCCCAGCCCGCCATAGACGGGGCTGTCCCCCGTAAGGCGGAACTGCGCCAGATTGTTGAGGACAAAGCCCCGGAAGCCGCCCTCCGCCCGGAGTTTTTCCACCCGGGCGCGGACATTCTCCTCAATGCCGTACATGGCCCGGGGCAGCTCGATGAGGGTCTTGCCCCGCAGCCCGGCGGGAACTTTCTCCGCCTCCCACAGGGGAAAGATGAGCAGGGGCAGGTTCTCCGCCTGCCGGGGCATCTGGTCCACCCGGGCAAAGCGGGCGGCCAGTTTCGGCTGACCGGCACGGGGCCGGGGAGCAAAGGCGGGCAGGGTGTATGCCTGCACCGGCAAAGGATGGGGCTGGCTGCGCTTTTCCAGCAGGGCCTCCAGACAGCGGCGGCGCAGATCGTTGGCCGCGCTGCCCGGCAAAAACCAGGGGCCGCCCTCCTGCTCGATGCTGCAGGAGGCCGCCGCAAAAGGAGTGCCGCCGGTTTTCTGCAGGCTCTTTTCCAGAGCCGGGGCGGGATCGTTTTTGGCGGGGGAGAGGGCGGTGTCCGGGTCGGTGTAGGCCGACACCCGGTTGCCCTCCCGGTCGGCGGCGGTCAGGCGGGCGCCGTCCTCGGTCACGGTGAGGGTGAAGTCCACCGGCACACGGGAATACTCTCGGCGGAACAGCTCCCGGGCCTTGGGGGCGGCCAGACGGCTGCGCTCGGCGTCGGCCTCGGTGCGGACGCCGAACATGGCGCCGTCGTTTTTGCCGGTGAAGTAGCCGTCGGTGAAGCCGGAGCGGGAGAAAATGTCCCGCACCAGGGCCTCGTCGTAGGGCTGGCCCTCCCGGGCGCAGCGGCAGGCCACCACCGAGGCGGCGGTGTATTCGGGGGGGCGCAGGCGGCCCTCGATCTTGACGCTGGCCACCCCCGCGGCCATGATGTCGGCCATGTGGGGGATGAGGTCCATGTCCTTGAGGCTGAGATGGCAGGCCTGGCCCGGCTTGCCGGGGCGCAGGTCGGAGGCGTCGAAGGGCAGGCGGCAGGGGCCCGCACAGGCGCCGCGGTTGCCGCTGCGCCCGCCCAGGAAAGCACTCATCATGCACTGGCCGCTCATGGCCATGCACAGCGCCCCGTGGACAAAGATCTCCACCTCAATGGGGCTCTTGGCCGTGATGGCACGGATCTCTTTCAGGGAGAGCTCCCGGGCCAGGATGACCCGGGAAAAGCCCATCTCCGCCAGCTGGCAGGCGCCCTCCGGGGTGTGGATGCTCATCTGGGTGCTGCCGTGGAGGGCAAGGCCGGGGGCGATCTGCCGGGCCAGGGAGGCGGTGGCCAGGTCGTCCACAATGAGGGCGTCCACCCCTGCCTCGGCGGCAGCGCGGATGGCATTGGCCAGGTTGTCCAGCTCGCTGTCGTAGACCAGGATGTTCAGGGCGGCGTGGACCCGCACGCCCCGGGCATGGCAGAAAGATACCGCCTCCGCCAGCGTTTCGGTGTCGAAATTGCCGGCCGTCCGCCGTGCGTTGAAGCCCGCAAACCCCAGATAAACAGCATCAGCGCCGCTGTAAACAGCGGCGCTAAGCATTTCGGCATTGCCTGCCGGGGCAAGGATCTCCAACCCGTGGGGCGGGCCGGACGGATGCAGTGCGGCCCCCATCAATCGGGGATATCCTGCCGCGCCTTGAGCCGTGCCTCAAGATCCGCGACCTTCTTGCGCAGGGCGACGTTGTCCCGGCGCAGTTCCTCGGCGGCCATCTTGGCGCTGGCCGCGTCCTCCAGATAATCCTTGATCTGACGGCGCATGTTGTCGGCGCTGCCGCTGGCCTTTTCCAGCTCGTCGCGGTAGCTCAGGGCGGTCATGACCGCCGCCGTGGTGATGGAGACCGACTTGGAGGAGCTCATCAGCTCGTTCATGTCCAGATTGAGCCGGTCGGCCAGGTTCTGCATATAATCTTCGCTCTCGCTGGTGGCGATGACGTAACTGGAACCGCAGATGTTCAGGCGTACCTTAGATGTTGCCATGTTTCCAACTCCTTTGACGAAAAATGAGAAAAACGTGCGGCAAAATCGGTCTGCCGCACGGGATGGCAGTGGGAATCCCCGCATTCCAACGTGCGGGCGATATACAAACTTATTATAATATAAAACGTCAGTGAGAGAAAGCCCCTTTTGTGTAAATTCAAAAAAATAGCGGTTTGTGCCCAAAATCCCTTGCACCAGTGCGGAATATTTACTATAATCGAGAAGGTGAATCGTCTTACAAGACCCTATTTCCCGTTAGTTTGAGCCGGCAACAGGCGCTTTAAACCCGCGCAGCGCCTTCCGGCCAATAAGATAAGGAGAGAAACATCGTGCTCAAGTACACCAAAAAAGAATTTGACAAGATGCTGCGTGACAAGCTGACCAGCGAATATGCCGTCAGCCTGGAAGTCGCGTCCGCCGTTCAGATCTACCGCGCGCTGGCCATGATCACGCGCGAGATCATGTCCGACCGGCAGAAGGTCTTTCAGGCCAAGACCCTGGGCTCCGGCCACAAGCAGGTATACTACCTGTGCATGGAGTTTTTGATGGGCCGCAGCCTGCGCACCAACCTGTTCAACCTGGGTATCAACGAGGTTGCCGAGCAGGTCCTGGCCGACGCAGACATCCGCATCGATCAGATCTACGACCAGGAGCCCGACGCAGGCCTGGGCAACGGCGGTCTGGGCCGCCTGGCCGCCTGCTACCTGGACGGCATGGCCACCGACTGCATCCCCGGCACCGGCT
>JAHZHS010000065.1:0-9414 GCA_019420135.1 Oscillospiraceae bacterium
TTCGGTCTGCTCGGCGGCCTCCTGGGCTTCGGCGGCTTCTTCCTCCGCCTCCTCCAGTTTCTCGGCGGCCTCGTCCGCTTCCCGGTGGGCCTCGATGAATTCCTCTTTCTCCGCCTCGGTGCCGTGGAGCTCCACCTCAGGGTCGGGGCGCTCCACCACCTCGGCGCTCTCCACCTCGACGCCGCCCCGGGCTTCCAGGTTGTCGCTCAGCTCCTGCATGTCCTCGGGGTCCTCGCAGGCCTGGTAGGCCGCATCCCCCTCCGCCTGGCTGATCTCCCCCTGCTCGGGGTCGGTGACCCGGTACTCCACATGGGCCACATAATGGCCCCCGCATTCCTCGTACTCGTCCTCGTCAAAGTTTTCGGGGTCCTGGGCCTCCACCTGATCGCCGGTCTTTTGTTCCCGCTCGGCGCACTCGTCAAACTCCTCCCGCGCCTGCTCCAGCTTCTGCTGTTCGGGCTGTTGGACGGCTTTCTGCTCCGCCCGGCAGTCCTCAAAGGATTCCGCCTTGTCCTCCCCCGCTTTTTCCAGGGGTTTTGTCTCCACCGGAGGGCGGGTCTCCTCCGGGGGACGGCGTTTTTCTTCCGGGCTGCCAAAGGGGCTGCGGGCCATCTGTTTTTCCCTCCCTCGTCAGCAGGCGCAGGCCGGGTCAGACCAGAACCTTGCGCGTGCGGGGTTTGTCGCTCTTCTGCTGCAGTTCCTCGCCGCCGATGGGCTTGCCGGAGGCGGGCACCGCCCGCTCCTTGCCCCAGTCCCGGATGGCCTCGATCTTTTCGGGGCTGGTCTGGGACAGCGGCACCACATTGTTGAAGGCGTCGATGATGTTGGCTTCGGTCATCTGGAAGCCGTCGTTGGCGATCTCCCGGTAGGCCAGGTCGCGGACGGTGGATTCCAGGTCGGCGCCGGTGAAGCCCTCGGTGATGGCGACGATCTTGTCCGCCAGAGGGCCGGAGAAGTCCAGCTTGAGATACTTGCGCATGTACAGGCTCAGGATATCCCGGCGTTCCTCGGCGGTGGGCAGGTCCACAAAGAACAGCTCGTCAAAGCGGCCCCGGCGCAGCAGTTCCGACGGCAGCATGGAGACATCGTTGGCGGTGGCCACCACAAAGACCATCTTTTTGCACTCCTGCATCCAGAACAAGAACTGTCCCACCATGCGGGTGGAGACACCGCCGTCCCCGGCGCCCTTGGTGGCACCGGAGAGGCCCTTCTCGATCTCGTCGATCCAGAGGATGCAGGGGGAGACGTTTTCGGCGGTGGTCAAAGCGTCCTTGAGCTGCTGTTCCGACTGGCCCACATAGCTGCCCTGGACGGTGGCGAAGTCCAGCCGGTAGAGGGGCAGTTTCCAGGTAGCCGAGATGGACTTGGCCGACAGGGACTTGCCGCAGCCGGGCACGCCCACCAGCAGGATGCCCCGGGGAGGGCGCAGGCCCTTGCTGCGCAGTTCGTCCCGCTTTTCGGGGGTGAGGAGCTCCTTCTTTTCATTGAGCCATTTGCGCAGGCCTTCCAGGCCGCCCACGTCCACCACGCTGTCGTCCACGTCGATCTTTTCCAGGCCGGAAATGTCCGAGAACAGCCGGTCCTTGGCGTTGCGCACCTCGTCCATGTCGGACTTGCAGATGCGCTTGTTGGCGATGAGGGCGGCGATGACGTTCTCCGCCTCGATGCGGGTGACGCCCGCCAGCATGGAGGCCGCCTCCCGGATGTCGGTGTTGTCCCACTCGATGGGGATCTCGTTGCGGTAGTCGTCGATGTATTCCTTGATGATGGTATACATCTCATCCTCGTTGGGGTTGTCGATCTTGAGGGTCATGCCCAGGCGCTGCAGCTGGTTCCAGACAGGGTTGCTGGTCAGCACGATGACCACGCCCCCCGACTCGCTGGCCAGGGTGACCAGGTCCAGAATCTGGCGGGCGTCGCTGTTGTCGCCGCTGATGTCGGGGATCTCGGTGAGGATGAGGGTCAGATACTGCTTGCGCTTCATCTGCTCGCTCATGAAGTCGATGGCGCCGTAGACCGACTTGTCCTCGTTGAGGACCTTCTCGGTGGACAGATCGTAGACGCCCTTGGACAGGGTGTGGACGTAGAAGGGCAGGTTCAGCTCCTCGGCCACCTCCTTGAGGACGCCCAGGGAACGGGCGCGCTCGATGGTGTTGATGGCAATGAAGGGAATGCGGGCGATGGAATACCGCCGCAGCAGATTTTTGCTTTCAGCCAGTGTACTCAAAGCGATAGATCCTCCTTACAGGGTATTGACGCGGTGGTTGCGGATGATGCTGGCCAGCTTGCCGGAACGGTCCCGTTTGGCGCTGTCCTCCAGGGACTTCTGCATATTGTCCGCCTGGGCCTGCACCAGCTGGCAGTACTGGGCGCGGTCCTTCTCGGGGATGACGGGCAGGTCCATGACCTGTTTGAGAAAGCTCATCTCCCTGCGCAGGGCCAGCAGGGCCCGCACAATGTTGCCCTCCCCGTTGCCGGGGCGGGACATTTCCCGGGAAAACCGGTCCGAGGCGCGGTTCATCCGGGTGTTGACCGCATCGGTGAGCTTTTTGGCAAACCGTTCGGCCACACCGCTCTGCCAGGCCAGGGTGCCGCCTTTCATGGCGTCCAGCACCTCGGCGTCGTCGGTTCCGTTTTTCAGTTCGTCGAGCAGGACGCTCCACTCGGCGTAGGTGCGGGGGGCGGTCATACCGTCCTCCTTCTGCGCACGGACAGCTGGGGCGGGACGAGATCCCAGTCCGGCAGGCCCTGGGCAAAGGCGTTTTCCTCCTCCGCCGCCTGGACGGCGGCCGCCGGGGCGGGGGCGGCGGGCTTGTCCTTCACCGCCGCAAAGGGGGAGGCGGGGGCAGGCCGGGCGGCAGGGGCAGGGGCCGGAGCTGCCGGCTTGTCCGCCGCGGCGGCAAAGGGAGCGGCCGGGGCGGGCTGGGGTTCGGGAGCGGCGGGGGCCGCGGCCTCACTCAAAGAGGTGAGGGGCGGGGTGTCCTCCGCAGCGGCAAAGGGAGTGGAGACCACTTCCCGGGTCTCTCCCTCCCGGGAGATGGTGAAGGCGTTTTCCGCCGCCTTGGGCGCGGCATCGGGCTGGGCGCCGATGGAATTGATGAAACTGGCTCTCTGTTTTGCATCCATGATTTCTGCCCTCCTCTATCTTCAGGATACCTGGATCTTGCGGGTGCTGTCCGCCAGATGCTTGACGTACTGTTCCGGGGTGATCTGTTCCAGGAAGTCCTTGACCTTCTGGGCGTCGGCGTCCTTCTGGCCGAACTCGGCGCGGAAGTCCACCACCTCGGCCAGGGTGGCCCGCAGGATCTCCAGGCCGTTGGTGCGTTTCTGCTCAAACTGGGCCTCGATGTTGGCGCGGCTGACCTCGATGCGCTTGGACTTGCTCATGTAGTTGAGCACCATGGCCACGCCGGCGATGATGGCCAGCACCCCGAACAGCGCCAGCCCTGCAAACAGCATGACGACGCCCACGGCGGCCACGCCGTAGCCCGCGTACTGCAGGTACTTGTCAAAGGTGGTCAGGACGCAGGCAGCCAGGGCGGTGGCCTTCTCGGTGTCGATGAGCTGGTTGAAGCGGGCGCACAGCTCCTCCTCGTTCTCGCCGTCGCAGGTCTTGTCGTTGAAGGTGTCGATGTACAGCGCGATCTCGTTGGGGATCTTCATGCGGTTTTTGGCCTCCACGTCGTCAAAGGCGTTGGTGATCCAGTCCTTGGACAGGGCGATGGCCAGCTCCTGGGTGGAGGCGCTGGCGTGGGAGCGTTCCGGCGTCATGGCGGCGTCGGTCAAAAGCTGGGTGAGGTCCTTCTTCTCCTCAAAGGCACTCTTTTCCACCTGCATGCTCTGCTGGGCCCGGTCCTCGTCGCCCCGGTAGTCCACCACGAACTGCTCGAACTTTTCCTGCATGCGCAGGGGGATTTCCTCCTCGTCAAAGTCGGTGACCAGGCTGTTCATGATGTCGTCCAGCTGATGCTTGACCGTCTCGGGGGAATCGGGCTTGTTGAAGATGTCGATGAAGTATTCCAGAATGTTGGCGTAGAGCTCCGCCCCCTCCATGATGTCCTTGAGCACCGGCCAGGTGTGGCTGTACTGGGGCAGGTAGGTGTAGCGGCTCTCGTCCATGGGCTGGCGCTTGAGGTTGATGGCGTCGCCCCACTGTTGGGTCTGCTGTTCCACAAAGCCCACCTTCTCGGACAGATGGTCCAGCCACTCGCCCATCTGGCGGGAGACAAGGCCCTCCGAGTCGGCGCCCAGCAGGCCGCAGGCGAAGGCGTCCAGCACAATGACCGCCTTGCGGTCCAGGTTTTCGGCGTCCTGCCCGGCCAGATACCGCTGGGTCCACTTGAGGCAGGCCTGCTTGCGGCCGGCCCGGCGGCAGATCAAAGCAAACAGCAGGGAGGTTTTCTGGTCGTCCCGGTGGATGGCCTCGGTAAGGGCGCGCTGGGCCAGGTCGGGCTTGTCGCTGATCCAGGCGGACAGGGCCACCAGGCAGGGAGCCAGCCAGTACCGCGGGGTGGAGACCATCAGTTCCTCGGTGGCGTTGGTGATGGTCTCCTTGCGGACGATGCCCAGGTCGTTGGCCTGGAGGATGCCGGTGGTGGTGCGGCGGATGACCGCATAGTGGCCGTACTTGGTCTCCAGTTCCTGGCGGATCTTGACCAGTCGGACCTCGGCAGTCTGGAGACGGTTGGTCATCTCCTGCTTCTGGACGTAGATCTTGAAGTCCCGGGCCAGCTGGCCCAGCTCATCGTAGACCACCCGGACGTTCTGGTTCACCGATCCCACATTCTGGTTGACGGTGCCCACGTCATCATGGATCACTTCCAGGCTGCGCCCGATCTCACCCAGATTGCGCTCGATATAATTCAGATTGGCCGCGCTGATTGCATAGTCTGCCATAATGTTCCTCCTTGTATCTGTTTTTTCCCGTCAGCGGGATGGTTTGTGTGTCTGCCGCAGGTAATCCGCAAGCACCTGCTGGCGGGCGCCGTCATCCATGTCGGGGGCCTGCTGCAGGATGGCCCCGAAGACGCACAGCCGCCGGAACAGCCCCCCGGTATTGAGAGGCTTCATGTAGGACGCCCGCAAAAATGCGTCCATGGCGCCGGCGGCGAAGTTTTTCTGCTTCCACTTTTCCACCACCATGGCGCCGTTGACCTTCTGCGCTTCCAGGTGGGCGCCGATCTCCCGCCAGTAGCGGCAGCGGTGCTCGCAGTAGGTGCAGCCCACGTGATGGTGCACCGTCTGGTCGTAGTTTTCGGCGATGGACTGCACCTTTTTGCGGACCTCGTCCAGGACCTGGCGGCGGTCCTTGTCGTAGAAGGACTCCACCAGGGGGAACTTGACGCAGCGGGGACGGTTGTCCCCCTCGGAGTAGACCGCCGCATAGCCCCGCCGCAGGGAGCTTAAGTATTCGATCTGCTCGGCGGTCATGTTCATGGCCCGGCCGATGGTCTCCCGGTCGTCCTGGGCCACGGTGCGGTGGACGATCTTGAGGTTGGTGTTCTTGATGGTGTCGGGGGCCAGCTTGGTGGGGATCTGGTCGGCAATGAGAATGCCCTGACCGTAGGTACGGATCTCGGCCAGCAGGTTGCAGAAGAATTCCACCGACTTGGCCCGGGTGCCGCCCCCCTCCCCCGATTCCTCCACCTTTTTCAGCAGGCGGTGGGCTTCCTCGATCATGAGGATGTGGGACAGGTCCTTGCTGCCCTTGTCCATGAGGGATTTGCGGTACTCGTACAGCTGCACCATGAGGATGCCGATGACAAAGGATTTGGTCTCGTCGTCGCCGATGTCCTCCAGCTCCAATACCACCGGGCGGTTGAGCAGCTCCCCGATGGGCACCGACCGGGGGGTGTCCAGCATGGCGCCCTTGCCGCCGATCATGAGGGAATGGATGCGGGCCTGGAGGGCGGTCTTGACGTTGGACTGTACTTCCTGGTAGTAGCCCATGCGGTCCACCACCACCGCCACCTTATTATAAAGGTCGGTGAGGGTGGGGTACTCGGTGAGGCCGTAGCGGTTTTTGTTTTCCACAATGTCCCAGCCCCGGTCGTCGTAGATCTCATAGACGGCGCTTTCCAGCACATAGGGCAGGGGCGGGAAGAGATCGAAGGCCGCCTTGAACGTCGACAAAAGATAGTCGATGTGGGTCTGCAGGGAGATGCCCGGCGTCGTCTCAAAGGGGTTGATGCGGTAGGGGATGGAACTGCCGCTGGCCTCGGCTCCCAGGGTAAAGACCAGCAGGTCCTCAAAGCCTTTCAGGTTGCGCAGTTCCCAGTACTCCCGCTTGGCCGACTCGATGACCAGGAAGGGCACCTTTTCTCCCGGGGGCGCCTTGCCCCACAGGGTGTCCAGGATGGACTTGGTGGTGTTGGTCTTGCCGCCGCCGGTGATGCCGATGATGAGGGCGTGGCGGGTGAAGTCCCGCTTTTCCATGTTGTAGCGGTTGTCGGCGGCGCCGGCCCCGCTCCGTCCGGCCCGGCAGACCTCCCCCAGGGGAATGGGCCGGCGGAGGCTGCGTCCCCGGTCGGAGACGTCGAACTCCACATACTGGTCCACATAGTAGCCGGGGAATTCCCGCACCGGCAGCTGGCAAATTGCGCCCAGCTGGTCGCTGCTGAGCAGCGTCTGGTATTCGTAGACATAGAGGGAGATGTCGGTGTCCAGCTCGGGGCTGTGCCACCGGCTCAGGGGATGGGCGTCGTCCTGCACCAGGTCGGCGATCATGTAGGCGTTGGGGATGACCTCCCCGATGGCGTTGTAGTCCAGGATGCGCAGGGGTTCCGGCCGGACCCCCTTGCCCGAGTAGGCCGCCCGCACCAGGTTGCCCAGCTGGCGGGCGTCGGCGGGGGTATCGGCGGCAAAGTAGCCGTTGACCCGCCACATGCCCCGGGCCATGCCGTCCTTCAGCTGTTCCTCCAGGGCCTGCAGATTGTCAAAGTAGTTCTTGCAGGCAAAATCCTGGTGCTGGGCCGAGATGTTGCCCTGGGCCCCGCCCGAGATGGAGCGGTTGATGAGCTCAAAGACCCGGGCCATCTCCTCCAGCAGGCGGCTGTGGCCGAAGGTCACCGCAATGTTGCTCAGCCCCGAGGCCAGCACGATGTAGGAGAACCGCCGCCCCAGCATGCCCCGGCAGATGCTCTCGATCTGCTCGGGGGGCGGGGCGTTTTCCTCCTGCCGCTGGGCGGGGATGCCGGTGAACATCCCCCCGTACCGCTTGGGACAGCTGCGCAGGGGATTGTCCCGGGCGGGGGATACCGCAATGCCGGGACAGCGGCCTTCCAGGGAGGCCTGCAGGCTTTCGGACAGGGTGCGCAGGGTGCCCAGATAGAGGGAGATGCCTGTTTCATCCCCCACCAGGGCGTAGCAGAAGGGCACGCCGTACCGCACGCAGCCGCTGAGCACATCCCCCATGAGGGCGGCCATGGCCGCGGGGGATTTTTCGTCCCAGAAGCGGCTGATGCCCTCCACCTGAAGGAAGGACATGTTGTTGCATTCCTCATACCCCTGCGCCCGGAAGTTGCCGCTGCCGATGAGATCCAGTTCCTCCCGGCAGACGGCGGCGTTGCGCTGTTGTTCGGTATACATGGTTGCTTCCCCCTCTCCCCGGGAAATTTCCCGGGCTGCCCTTTACCGGGACTTGTTCCGGAACAGGCTGCCGATGGCCCCGAAGATGGCGCACAGGATGGTGAGCAGCAGTTTGCCCACCAAGGGCAGGTTGGTCAGGCAGATGATGGCCACCACGATCAGGATGAGGCCCGGGATGCCGATGTAGGCAAACAGCATGGCCAGAAGCAGCAGGACGGCCAGCACGGCCAGCCGGACCACCAGGGCGGAGACCACATTCTGGGGCACAATGATCATGCCGCTGGCGGTGTTCTCGATCTTGTCCGCCACGATCTGGTTGCTGCTGTCCCGGTGGCCGTAGACCCGCACATGGTTGTTCTCGCTGACCACCCCGGCGTTGACCTTGCCGTAGACGATGACCTGATCGCAGGCGGTGCCCGACGCGGTCAGGGAGGTGCCGGAGTAGTCGGGAAAGACCTGGAAGGTGAGGATATCGGGGTCGGCAGTGAAGGGGATGCCCTTGAAGAGGGCGTCCGCCAGCTTGGCCAGAAAGCCCCGCTGATAGGTACTGTTGGCCACATTCTTGGTGATGCCGGTGCACAGCGCCCCGGTGGAATTCTGTGCCGGGGCGGCCTGGCCCGAGGCGGAGGGCGTCTGCACTGCGGCGGGGACGCTCTGCTGGACGGCGGCCTGGCCGGGACGGTAGACCGGCACCTCGGGGGCGGACGGCGCCGTCAGGTCATCCGCCGGGCGGGGGGCGGGTTTCTCCCCCTCCCCCGTGACCAGGATCTTCCGCCGGGGGGTGTGCCCTGCGGGGGGTTCGGCCTGCTGCGTGGGCGGAGTCACCACCGGGCCGCCCGCCCTGCCCCGGCCGTGGGCCCGGGCTGCCCGGGCGTAGGGATCGCTGGCTGCTGCGCAGTATTCACACACGTCGCCGTCGTGTTCCACATCATAGATGCCGCAAACGGAACATTTGTACGCCATTTTTTGCCCCTCTCCGGAAAATTTTCCCGGCGCCGCGGCATTGCCTTTCCGCCGGGTCGGATTTTCCGTTTATTACAAAATTTTGCAACAATTTTTTCATATATTATTCATTATATCTACGCAATACATTGCCGTCAACCAAAAAACGCGCACGATTCTCACAATTCGACACAGGCCTGGGGCTCTGCCCGCCGGGCCGCGGGCAAAAATCTTGTGAACCGCCGCAAAATCCGCTATAATCGGTAGCAGGAATGCAACAAATATGCTTTTGATTTCGGCAGGGAGATGTTCCAGATGAATATAACATTGCAGGACCTGACCAAGCGCTTTCCCGCCCGGGGCCGCCGGGCAAAGGGGGAGACCACCGCGGTGGATTCCCTGAGCTTTGAGATCCCCGACGGCATGCTGGTGGGATTGCTGGGGCCCTCGGGCTGCGGCAAGTCCACCACCCTCAACATGATCTGCGGGCTGGAGACTCCCACCTCCGGCCATATTTTCTTCGGGGAAGAGGACGTCACCGCCCTGCCTCCCGAGCTGCGGGGGGTGGGCATGGTCTTTCAGAACTATGCCCTCTACCCCCACCTCACCGTCCTGCAGAACATTCTGTTTCCCCTGGAAAACCTGAAGGGCGCCGCCCGCCCCACCCGCCAGCAGATGCGCGACCGCGCCCTGGAGGCCGCCCGCCTGGTGCAGATCGAGGAGCTTCTCGACCGGCGGCCCAAGGAGCTGTCCGGCGGCCAGCAGCAGCGGGTGGCCATCGCCCGGGCGCTGGTCAAGATGCCCCGGGTGCTGCTTCTGGACGAGCCCCTGTCCAACCTGGACGCCCGGCTGCGGCTGCAGACCCGGGAGGAGATCTGCAAGATC
>JAHZHS010000065.1:9424-11277 GCA_019420135.1 Oscillospiraceae bacterium
AGCATCTCCGACCGCATCGTGGTGATGAAGGACGGCGTCCTCATGCAGCAGGGCGCCCCCCAGCAGGTCTACGACGATCCCGCCAACCTGTTTGTGGCGAAATTCCTGGGCACCCCGCCCATCAACGTCTTTGAGGGGGAGGTGCAAAACGGCGTCCTCTCCCTGGCAGGGCAGAAGGTCCTCCCCGTCCCCGGTGCCCCCGACGGCAAGGTCTGGGCGGGGGTGCGGCCGGAAGGCTTTGTCCCCGCCGCCGACGGCCCCATGGTCTGCGACCTGAGCCGGGTGGAGGTGCTGGGCCGGGATGTGAGCATCGTCTGCGGCCATCCCGCCTGCCCCGCCGGGACCCTGCGGGCGATTTTGCGCTCGGAACACGAGGTGGACCCCGCCGCCAAGACGGTGCGCTTTGCCCTGCGCCCCGAAAAGACCTTCCTCTTTGACCGGGAGACCGAGGTCCGCATCCCCTTTACCGTCCCGGCCCCGGCCGGAATCTGACCGGCAAAGGAGGAAACGCACATGGACCGCAATTCCGGAAAAGCATGGCTCTACCTGCTGCCGTCCCTGATCCTTTTGGGGGCCTTTCTGGTCTACCCCCTCATCGACGTCTTTGTCTATTCCTTTGAGGAGTGCTTCAACTTCGCCTCCCAGACCTACGAGGGCATCGGCCTCTACAACTATCTCTACGTCCTCCACGACCCCTACTTCCTGCAGGCCGTGGAAAACACCTTCGTCCTGGTCATCATCACCGTGCCGGTGTCCACCGGGCTGGCCCTGCTCATCTCCACGGGCCTGAGCTCCATCCAGCCCCTGCGCAATCTCTTCCAGACCGTCTACTTTTTGCCCTACGTCACCAACACCCTGGCCGTGGGCCTGGTCTTTATGGTGCTCTTCCAGAAAACCGAGTACACCGACGGCCTGGTGAACCTGGTGATCCAACTCTTCGGCGGGGAGAGCATCGACTTCATCAACGGCCCCCACTGGGCCAAGATGTTCGTCCTCTGCTTCTACACCGTCTGGGTGGTCATGCCCTTCAAGATCCTGGTGCTCACCAGCGCCCTGGCCTCGGTGAACCGGGACTACTACAAGGCCGCCCGGGTGGACGGCACCTCCCGCACCCGCATCTTCTTCCGCATCACCCTGCCCATGATCTCCCCCATGCTGGTCTATCTGGTCATCACCGGCTTCATCGGCGCTTTCAAGGCCTACAGCGACGCGGTGGCCCTCTTCGGCACCGACCTCAACGCCGCGGGCATGAACACCATCGTGGGCTATGTCTACGACATGCTCTACGGGGACAGCGGCGGCTATCCGTCCTATGCGTCGGCGGCAGCCATCCTGCTCTTCGTCATCGTGCTGACCATCACCTGCATCAACCTGCTTGTCACCCGCAAACAGGTCCGGGAATAAGGGGGCGTACCGTATGACATCCCATAAGGACTATGAAAAAATGCAGCAGGCCGCCAAGCGCAAGAGCGGCCTGATCCAGGCACTGACCTATCTGGGCCTGAGCATCTGGGCAGTGGTGGTGCTGTTCCCCTTCTACTGGATGGTGCTCACCTCCCTGAAAAGTTACAGCGCCTACAACGCCGAGCACACCCCGGTGTTCTTCACCCTCTCCCCCACCCTGGAAAACTACGAGAACGCCTTCACCGCCGTGCCCCTGGGGGGATACCTGCTCAATACCCTGATCTTTGCGGTGGCCACCACCGCCATCATGGTGGTGGTGAGCACCCTGGCCGCCTACGCCTTTGCCCGGCTGCGCTTCCGGGGCAAAAACCTGCTGTTCGGGCTGTTCCTCTCCATGATGATGATCCCCAGCGAACTGGTGGTCATCACCAACTTTGTCACCATCACCA
>JAHZHS010000066.1:0-6477 GCA_019420135.1 Oscillospiraceae bacterium
TGCCAAGCGCATGAGACTGCCGGTGGGCCACTTGGTCTGTGCTTCCAATGAGAACAATGTCCTGACTGACTTTATCCGTACGGGTACTAACGATGCCCGCCGTGACTTCCATAAGACGGCATCTCCCTCTATGGATATCCTGATTTCCAGCAATCTGGAACGCTTGCTGTACCATGTATCGGGCAGTGCCGAGAAGGTCGCCGGCTGGATGAAAGACCTGTCCACCCAGGGACACTATACCGTGGATGCTGCGGCGCTGGCTGCCATTCAGGAAAGCTTTGCCTGTGGCTGCGCCGACGATGCTCAGGGGGCACAGGAAATCTGTGAACGCTTTGAGCAGGATGGGTATCTGTGCGATACCCACACTGCGGTGGCATTCCGCGTGGCGGAAGAGTGCCGCAGTGCCGCTCCCATGGTGGTACTGTCCACAGCCAGTCCGTTCAAGTTCCCACGGGATGTGCTGAGTGCTCTGGGTGTGGATGCCCCGGCAAGCGATTTTGATGCCATGCAGAAGCTGACCGAAAAGACCGGCTGTGCCGCGCCCACAGCGTTGAGCAGCCTGCGCACATTGCCTGTTCGCTTTACCGAGGTCATTGCTCCGGCTGCTATCCGGGACGCGGCTCTGCGCTGAGCCTGCAGCGCAGGTTACAAAAGCAAAGCGGCGGACCAGGGCAGGTGTGCCGGAACAAGAAAGCACAGGCTTCTCAAATGGAGCCTCTGCAGGCCGGGCCGTGAAAGACAATGCCTGCGACCGGTGTTTTCTTGTATGGCACACCCCTGTGGTCCGCCGTTTCGTTGGAGTCCGAGAGCTGTGAGAAACGCTCAGCACTCCGCGTCAGGAAAATCTGTGTCAGACTTCGGAGAACGTCTCACACATGGTCTCGCCGGATTCGGCGCTGCGGTTCTTGACATGGATTTCTTTGGCAGTGCAGCAGCAGGAACCGTTGTTGTAGACGCAGTTCTCCACGTCGCAGCAGATGCCGTTGATGACATTGTTATCGTGATTCATGGTCTGTCGACCTCCTTTCGCCCCTTAGTATGGCACGGAGTACGGCAGGCTATACGGGAGGGATACATGGCAATTTTTGCAATCGGGGATTTGCACCTTTCACTGGGCGCGGACAAGCCCATGGATGTGTTTCCGGGGTGGCAGGGCTACCTGCCCAGGCTGGAAGACAACTGGCGCAAGCTGATTGCCCCGGATGACACCGTCATCCTGGTGGGTGATACCAGCTGGGCGATGCATCTGAAGGATACCAAGGCGGATTTTGCTTTTCTGGAAGACCTTCCCGGGCAGAAATGGCTTTTGAAAGGAAATCATGACTATTGGTGGACTACCCGCAAGAAGATGGAGTCGTTTTTGACGGAAAACGGTTTTTCCTCACTGCACATTCTGCATAACAACGCCTGCATTGTGGACGGAGTGGCACTGTGCGGCACCCGCGGCTGGCCCTTTGATGATACCGCTGCTCAGGATGCCAAGGTCATGGCCAGAGAGGCGGGACGGCTGAAAATGTCTCTGGAAGCGGCGGGGGAACTGCCCAAGCTTGCGTTTCTCCACTACCCGCCGGTATATCCTGGCGCCTGTGCCCAGGAGATCGTGGATGTGCTGCATACTTACGGTGTGACGCAGTGCTGGTACGGTCATCTGCATGGCAAAGCCCTGCGCTATGCGGTGCAGGGAATACAGGACGGCATTGAGTACCGGCTGCTTTCCGCCGACGGCATTGCATTTTGCCCCCTTAAGATACGCGCCTGAACGCAAAATTGCACGAAAAAATTCCAATTTGCTATGGCATTCTGCAAAGACGTGTGCTATAATACCTTGTACCGCTATGTTTGGAGGAGTATTCTAATGAATCTGATTTCTTGTGAAAAGCTCGAAAAAAGCATGGTCGAGCTGCAGTTTTCCATTGACGCCGACACTTTCAAAAATGCCGTGAGCGCGGCGTTCAAGCGTGAAAGCAAAAAATATAATGTCCCCGGCTTCCGCAAGGGCAAGGCTCCTCGCGCGATGATCGAGAAGATGTACGGCGCCGACATTTTCCATTACGACGCTGTCAATGATCTGTTCCCCGCTCAGTATGAAGAGGCCATCAAGGCTGCCGGCATTGAGGTTGTGGGTGCTCCTGAGCCCGAGGTCGTTTCCATGTCCGAGGCAGAGGGCGCGACCCTGAAGGTCAAGGTTGCCGTCAAGCCCGAGGTCACTCTGGGCGAGTATGCCGGTTTAAATGTCACCAAAAAGGTCAAGACTGTGGAAGACAGCGCTGTGGATGCAGAGCTGGCTCGTATGCAGGATCGCAACGGCCGCCTGCTGACCCGTGAGGGCAAGGCTGAGAACGGCGACACTGTCGACATCGACTTCGAGGGCTTTGTGGACGGTACCGCTTTTGAGGGTGGCAAGGCTGAGCATTACTCTCTGGTTCTGGGCAGCAACTCCTTCATCCCCGGTTTCGAGGATCAGCTGGTCGGCCATGCCGCCGGCGAGGAGTTTGACATCAACGTCAAGTTCCCCGAGGAGTACCAGGCTTCCGAGCTGGCCGGCAAGGATGCCACCTTCAAGATCAAGCTGCATGAAGTCAAGTACAAGGAGCTGCCCGCTCTGGACGATGACTTTGCCAAGGATGTCAGCGAGTACGACACTCTCGACGAGCTGAAGGCTTCCATCCGCAAGGGCATGGAGGAGAACAATGACCGTCAGGCTGATCAGCAGGTCGAGAATGACCTGATCGAGCAGGTCGTCAACGGCATGCAGGCTGAGATTCCCCAGGCAATGTACGACAGCCGCGTGGACGAGCTGGTCCGCGACTTCGAGTACCGCCTCTCCCAGCAGGGTCTGAAGATGGACATGTATCTGCAGTACATGGGCATGACCATGGATCAGCTGCGTGCTCAGTTCGCGGATCAGGCGGAGAAGCAGGTCAAGATGCGTCTGGCCATGGAAGCCATCGTTGCAAAGGAGAACATTGTCGCTAGCGACGAGGAGTTCGAGGAAGAAGTCAAGCGCATTGCCGACGCTTACAAGATGGAGCCCGAGAAGGTCAAGTCCATCGTTGATGCCGACGCTGTGAAGAAGGATCTGGCCGTCAACAAGGCCATTGATCTGGTCAAGGAAAAAGCCAATGTCACCACTGAACAGGTGAAGGAAGAAGAAAACGCCTGAGTCTGACTCCGGCGATTACGGGACCGATACGGTACGTCTGCTGCCGTATCGGTTCGTTTATCCGTGAATGAATGCAGACAATTCTTTTTGTACAGGAGGGAACCGAATATGAGCCTTGTACCGTATGTTGTAGAGCAGACCGCGCGCGGTGAGCGCAGCTACGATATTTTTTCCCGTTTGCTGAATGACCGCATCATTGTGCTGAGCGAGGATGTCAACTCCAGCTCGGCCAGTGTGGTGGTGGCACAGCTTCTGTATCTGGAGGGCCAGGATCCCGAAAAGGACATCAGCTTCTATATCAATAGCCCGGGCGGTTCCATTTCGGACGGCATGGCCATCCATGACACCATGAAGTACATCAAGTGTGACGTGTCGACCATCTGTGTCGGCATGGCTGCTTCGATGGGCGCGTTCCTGCTGGCCAGTGGCACCAAGGGCAAACGCTTTGCACTGCCAAACTCCGAAATCCTGATCCATCAGCCGCTGATTTCCGGCGGCGGAATCTCCGGTCAGGCGACCGACATCAAGATTCAGGCGGATCACATCGTCCATATCAGAAACCGCATGAACACGCTGCTGAGCGAGTACACCGGCCAGCCGCTGGAATTCCTCCAGCGCGATACCGAGCGTGACAACTATATGACCGCGCAGCAGGCTGTGGATTACGGTCTGGTGGATGCAATCATCTCGAAACACTGAGAGCACGGGGGCAGTTCATGGCAACGCAACATTCCGGCAAGGACGGAAAAGAACGGGAACTGATTTGCAATTTTTGCGGACGTTCGCAGAACCAGGTCGAACAGCTGATCATTGGCCCGGGTGTTAACATCTGCAAAGACTGCATTGATATGTGCTACAATGCTCTGTACAAGGACGGGGACCGTCCCGCGCCGCCCAGGGCACAAGCACGCCGTGCCGCGGCACAGCACCGCAGCACGAATCCGCTTGCCGACATCAATATCCTGACGCCCGCCGAGATCAAGGAGGGGCTGGACCAGTATGTCATTGGTCAGGACCAGGCCAAAAAGGTTCTGGCAGTGTCGGTCTACAACCACTATAAGCGCATTCTTTCCGGACAGGAAAGCAGCGTCGAGCTGCAGAAGTCCAATGTGCTGATGCTCGGCCCCTCCGGCACCGGCAAGACGCTGCTTGCCCAGACGCTGGCCAAGATGCTGGGCGTGCCATTCGCCATCGCCGATGCAACTACACTGACTGAGGCTGGTTACGTGGGCGAGGATGTGGAGAACATCCTGCTCAAGCTGATTCAGGCGGCGGATTATGATATCCCCAAGGCGGAGGTTGGCATCATCTACATTGATGAGATCGACAAGATTACCCGCAAGAGTGAAAATCCGTCCATCACACGAGATGTGGGCGGTGAAGGCGTTCAGCAGGCTCTGCTGAAAATCCTGGAAGGTACGGTCAGCAATGTCCCGCCTCAGGGCGGCCGCAAGCATCCCCAGCAGGAGTTCATCCAGATCAACACCAAGAACATCCTGTTCATCTGCGGCGGTGCCTTTGATGGACTGGAAAAACTGATCCAGAAACGCACCGACAATGCATCGCTGGGCTTCGGCAGCCAGCTGCGCACCAGCCTGGACAAGGAAGAGACCCGCCAGAAGCTTCTGCGCCGAGTGGAACCGGATGACTTGGTCAAGTTCGGCCTGATCCCTGAGCTGATCGGCCGTCTGCCTGTGGTGACGGTTCTGGATCCGCTGGACGAGCAGGCGCTCATCCGCGTGCTGACAGAGCCAAAGAACAGCATTGTGCGTCAGTACAAGGAGCTGTTCGGTCTGGATAATGCGGAGCTGCAGTTTACCGATGCGGCTCTCCATGCCATCGCCAAAAAGACGATTGAGCGCAAGAGCGGTGCCCGCGGTCTGCGCAGCGTGGTGGAGGAACTGCTGATTCCCATCATGTATGAGATCCCGTCCGATCCCACGATCATCCGTGTTGTGATCGACGAAGATACGGTGGAGGGTGGCAAACCGCACCTGGAGTACGGTGCTGTGCGCAAACGGTATAAGAATCAGGCACAGATTCCCTATTGAATTCTGTCCTGTCCATCATGAGTCCAAACGGCTGCGGGGCCACAAAGGTTCCGCGGCCGTTTTTTTGACTTTCAAAGGAAAAAGAAAGTTTGATTTGGCGCTGTACCGAAGGGTCTGCCACTGGAGCTTTCGAGAGAAAGAAGGGAACATGGGATGGAAAGAGGGCAGAACGGAAGAAAAGCAAATCGTGTGGAAATACAGGAAAATGCCTGATATCCGCGGGAAAGGGGCTCTTCCTCCAAAGCGGACAGCCTGGAAAAGTATAAACTTTTTGTGAATTCAAAAAAAATCTGTTTTGGGGACTTGATTTTTTGGCGGCAAGTGACTACAATAAGTTTAGCACTCAGGAAGAAAGAGTGCTAAATCAAATGGTTCACATAGAATTTATTTATAGGAGGATGTTTCTCTATGAAAATCAAACCTCTTGCAGATCGTGTTGTGATCAAGCTGGTCGAAGAAGAAGAAACCACCAAAGGTGGTCTGATCCTGACCGGTACCGCGAAGGAGAAGCCCCAGGTTGCCGAAGTTCTGGCTGTTGGCCCTGGCGGCAACGTGGACGGCAAGGAAGTCGAAATGATCGTCAAGGTCGGCGACAAGGTCCTGACCAGCAAGTATGCCGGCACTGAGGTCAAGGTCGACGGTGAGGAATGCACCATCGTCCGTCAGAGCGACATTCTGGCCATCGTTGAGTAATTGAGATTCACAGCATAAGGAGAGCGTAGAATTATGGCTAAGCAGATTAAACAGGGCGAGGATGCCCGTAAAGCCCTTTGCGCCGGCATTGATCAGCTGGCAAACACCGTCAAGATCACCCTGGGCCCCAAGGGCCGCAACGTGGTTCTGGGCAAGAAGTTCGGCAGCCCGGTCATCACCAATGACGGCGTGACCATCGCGAAGGAAATCGAGCTGAAGGATCCGTTTGAGAACATGGGCGCTCAGCTGGTTCGCGAAGTTGCCACCAAGACCAACGATGCTGCCGGTGACGGCACCACCACTGCGACCGTTCTGGCACAGGCTCTTGTCAATGAGGGCATGAAGAACGTTGCCGCAGGTGCCAACCCCATGGACATCAAGCGCGGCATGCAGAAGGCTGTCGGCACTGCTGTGGACGCCGTCAAGGCTCACAGCCAGAAGGTCAAGGGCAGCAAGGACATTGCCCGTGTCGGTACCGTTTCTGCCGGTGACGCAGAGATCGGTCAGCTGATCGCTGACGCGATGGAGAAGGTCACTGCCGACGGTGTCATCACCATCGAGGAGAACAAG
>JAHZHS010000066.1:6535-10992 GCA_019420135.1 Oscillospiraceae bacterium
TTTCCAGGATATGGTCCCCCTGCTGGAGCAGATTGTCCAGTCCGGCCGCAAGCTGCTCATCATCGCGGAGGATGTTGAGGGTGACGCACTGTCCAACCTGATCATAAACCGTCTGCGCGGCGGCTTGAACGTTGTTGCTGTCAAGGCTCCCGGCTTCGGTGATCGCCGTAAGGAGATGCTGCAGGATATCGCCATCCTGACCGGCGGCACTGTCATCAGCAGCGACCTGGGCTATGAGCTCAAGGATGCTACCGTGGATCTGCTGGGCACTGCCCGCCAGGTCAAGGTCACCAAGGAGAACACCACCATTGTCGGCGGCAACGGCGACAAGCAGGCCATCAGCGACCGTATCGCTCAGATCCGCAGCCAGATTGCTACTGTCACCTCCGAGTTCGACAAGGAGAAGCTGCAGGAGCGCCTGGCCAAGCTGGCCGGCGGTGTTGCGGTCATCAAGGTTGGTGCTGCTACCGAGGTCGAGATGAAGGATAAGAAGCTCCGCATCGAGGATGCTCTCAACGCCACCAAGGCTGCTGTTGAGGAGGGCATTGTCGCCGGCGGCGGCACTGCCACCATCAATGCCATTCCCGCGGTTGACAAGCTGATCAATGAGCTCGATGGCGACCAGCGCACCGGCGCCAACATCGTCCGCCAGGCTCTGGAAGCTCCTCTGCGCCAGATCGCGGCCAATGCCGGTCTGGAAGGCAGCGTTATCATCAACAAGATTCTCGAGGCTGGCAAGCCCAATTACGGCTTCGATGCCCAGAATGAAGTCTATGTTGAGGATATGATCGAGGCAGGCATCGTTGACCCGACCAAGGTTACCCGTTCTGCTCTGGAGAATGCGGCCAGCGTTGCCGCCATGGTCCTCACCACTGAGAGCCTGGTTGCGGATCTGCCCGAGCCTCCGGCTCCGGCTGCTCCCGCAGGCGGCGACATGGGCGGCATGTACTAAGCAGCGTAAAAATGCGTAGATAAGCCCTTTTTGACGGAAAAACGCTGGGTTTACGCCAAACTTACGCCAACAACGCAAAATTAGAGCAAAACGCCATGTAGGCTGATTGAAAAGACCGGTGCTCATGAACTATGAGCACCGGTCTTTTTGCTTGTCCGGAAAACAGGCGGACCATACTGTATTCGGTGGCGTCGGGTGTCAGAAGCAAAACGAATGTCATACCATGAGATTGCACGGCAGTCGTGTGGTCCGCTTGCAAAACGGCGGGGAACTTGCTATGCTTGATACAAGACACAGTGTCAAAGTATTGCGGCTTGCGGGCGGCAATGCGGGAAATCGGAGGTGAAGATCTTGGCAAAAGCCTGGAAATATCTGGCGGCGGGGGCTGCAGCACTGTTTGTGGCAGAGTGGAAATTGTCCGACATTGCAATCAAGCCCCGCCAGCAGCTGGATACCAAAGAAAAATGCGCGGAGGAGCTCAAACTTTCGGGAATCGATCCCGAGGACGTGGAGAAAAACTGGAACCGGCAGGATTTTACGCTGAAAAGCCGGTACGGTTACCGTCTGCGGTGTACACTGATCCCTAAAAAACCGGAGGTGCGGCATACGGATGGCCGGACGCGGGTGGCTGTCATTGTTCACGGCCACGGGGAGAACCGCTGCTCCAGTATGAAATATGCAAAGGTGTTCCGGGATTTGGGCTTTGAAACCATCATTTACGATCAGCGCAATCACGGTGCCTCCGACAAGGCACTCACCACCATGGGACGCCGGGAAGCAGACGACCTGGCCACGGTCTGTGCCTGGGCGCGCCGCCGGTTCGGAAAAAGCTGCCTGCTGGGAACCCATGGAGAATCCATGGGAGCTGCTACGGTCATGCTGCACAGCGCCATGGATCACAACCTCGCCTTCGTGGTGGAGGACTGCGGATATTCCAGCCTGAAACGCCAGTTGGCCTACGTGATGAAGACACGCTATCATCTGCCGCCCGCTCTGCTTTTGTATCCCAGCATGGGAATGGCGTGGCTGCGTACCGGCGTGCGTTTCTCTCAGGTGGAACCGGCGGAGGCAGTGAGGCATAGTGGCGATACCCCTATGCTGTTCATCCATGGTGACGCCGATACCTACGTCCCGTTCTTTATGCTGGACGAAAACTATAATGCCAAGCGTACCGGGGCCCGCCGGAAGGTGGTCTTTCCCGGGGCGGCCCATGCCATGAGTTTGCTGTCAGATCCGAAGCGCTACCGCAATGAAATCGAAGCTTTTCTGAAAGACAACCATATTCTGTAATCGACACCTGAGGAGGCAACGGCGTGAAAAAGTGGATATTTCTGGCGGTCACGCTGTTTTTGATGGTGCTGATTTTCTGCCTGAGCGCCCAGGAAGGGGAGCAATCCTATGCCCTTAGCCAGGAGGTGGCCCAGCAGATGCAGGAAAACACAGCAACCCAGACAGTTGTCCCGGCGTGGTTCAGTGAAAATTTTCATGCCAACGTGCGCAAGTGGGCTCATGTCTACCTGTATGCCTTGCTGGGCATCAGTGTGGCCCTCACGGTTTCGGGATTTGCCGGACTTCGCTGGCAGAAACGGGCAGGGACAACGGCCCTCTGTTGCGGTGGGATTGCAGCGGCAATCTGCTTTGCCTATGCAGCGGGGGACGAATTGCACCAGTACTTTGTGCCGGGGCGAGCCTGCCTGGTCACGGATATATTTGTGGATTCCATCGGCTTTTTGCCGGGAATTGTGGTGGTCTGCTGGCTTTGGTATCGGCATATCCGGAAAAGATACCACTAAAATGTTATAGATGAACGGCCGTACAGAGAGCCATGCCGCATTGAGGCTGGCCTTTCTGTATGGCCGTTGCTTTTTTGGGGCATCCTTTCTGGGAGACTGTCGGAGAAGGGGGGAGGGTTCACATGACACGCCGACGTTTGACCGCCTTGTATGCAATATTTGTCTGTCTGTTTGCCGTTGTGATCTGCCGTGTGCTGTGGATCTCCACCGATACCGGCTACGCAGTAAGAGCGGGGGCACAATCCATCTCTACAACACAGCTGCCCCGGGAGCGGGGAGATTTTTTTGATCGCAACGGCAGGCGTCTGACCGGGCTGAAAAAGGTGTGGTATGCGCTGTGTATTCCCGGGGATTCCAGCTATTCTCAGTTGTTCCCCTATGTACCGTATATACAGCAGAACCTTTTGTACGACAACAGAAACAGCTCGCTGCCTTTCCTGATCCAGGTCTCCGATGACCTGAGCGGCAGTGGGGTGTATACCTATCCTGTCCGGGAACGATATCTGGAGCTGCCCATCGCAGCGCATCTGATCGGTTATCTGGACGGGGATGGGCACGGCGTATCGGGACTGGAACTGGCCTACGATGATATTCTCAGTACTTCGTCGGACGAGCAGGTGGTGGAGTGTGCCACCACGGCGCAGGGAAGTCTGCTGGAGGGCAGTACCCCCAGCCTGGCGACGGAGGAACAGGGCAGTGGAGCAGGGGTGAAGCTGACGCTGGATGCAGCCATTCAGCGGGCCTGCGAGGGCATTGCCTATACGTCCATGGAAAAGGGATGCATTCTCGTGGCGGATGTGTCGGATGCCGCTGTCCTTGCCAGTGTCAGCGTCCCGGAGTTTGATCCAACCGACATCCAGAAAAGTATTGATGCGAATGATACCTCTCTCATCAACCGGGCATTTTCCGCATTCAATGCCGGGTCGGTGTTCAAGGTGGTCCTGGCGGCGGCTGCATACGAGGAGGGACTGGACTGGTTCACCCACACCTGTGAGGGATCTATCGAGGTGGGGGACCAGACCTACCGCTGTGCCCTGGGCAAGGCGCATGGTACCGTCAATCTTCGCGGAGCGCTGGAACAAAGCTGCAACTGTTATTTTGTGGCCTTGGGGCAGGCACTGGGGGCGGAACGTGTCCTGGAGATGGCCCAGCGCTTTGGTTTTGGTAAAGCCACTGCCGTGGCGGGCGGGCTCAAGACCAGCGCAGGAACGCTGCCCGATCCGGAAACACTGCAAAGTGCCGGGCAGCTGGCTATGTTTTCGTTCGGACAGGGGGAGCTGACGGTAACGCCGCTGCAGGTGACGTCCATGATGCTGACGGTGGCGGGGGATGGCAATTTGCGGCGCCCGTCCTTCGTGCGGGGAATTGTGGACAGTGAGACGATGGAGCTGTTGGAAAGCCCGGGTCAGCCGGAACAAGAACTTGTGTGCAGCCCGGATACCGCCAGGGTGCTGCGCAGCATGTTGCAAAGCGTGGTGGCAGAGGGCATCGGCGGAGAGGCTGCCCCCAAAACCGGAACGGCAGGAGGAAAAACGGGCACTGCCCAGACAGGACAGTTTGATGAAGAGGGGGAGGAACTGCTTAACTACTGGTTTTCGGGCTTTTATCCTGCGGAAAATCCTCGATATGTGATTACGGTGTTGCAGGATGCAGTTCTGGAACCGGAGGCGTCCAGCGCAGCCATTTTTGCCCGGGTGGCGGATGCTGTCTGC
>JAHZHS010000067.1 GCA_019420135.1 Oscillospiraceae bacterium
ATCTGGGACTGGGACATGTCCGAGTTGCTGTGCTGCTTGCCGATGGGCGGGATGGAATTGATGATGATGTCCACGCTGGGGTAGGCTTCCTGCACCGCCTGAATGCCGGATTTATAGTTCTCGATGAACTTTTCCGCCGTCAGGCTGGAGGAGACGTCGTTGGTGCCGAAGGTGATGAGCACCCGGCGGGGCTGCATGAGGGCCACCGCCTCGGGCATGGTCTTGTAGGAGGAATAGCCCGAGAACTTGGCGCAGGCGTAGGACTCGATGCTGCGGGCTGCCATGCCCACCGACGCCACCGAGTTGTCGTAGCTGATATAGCCGTACAGACGCATGCGGGCGGTGTTGGAGTCGCCCAGAAACAGCGTCTCGTTGACATATTCCTCCCCGGCGTCCTCCGTCTGTTCCAGAATGGTGGAGGCATACTGGGTGGCATCAATGGCGTTTTCCGCCTGGTCATAGTCGCTGTCAGTCACCACCGAGCTGTCCTGGGTGCCGGGGGTCTCGGCCTGGATGGTCTGGTGCACGGCCAGAAATGTGCCCGCCACCGTCACAAGGACCGCCAGACTGCACATGGCCAGCACAAAGAACATCCTGCTGCGCAGGTCCATGCGCTGCCAGAAATTGCCCTGGCTGCCGTTCGTTTTCCGTCTCGCCATACCGTATCCTTTCCGGGCAGGATTGCTCCGGCCCGACGATTGCCAAAAAATTATACGGTAGTTATTTTACACCATTTTGACGGCGAGCGCCATAGATTTCCGGTTTTTTCATCTTTTCCACGCAAAAACATGCGTTTCACAGTGGATTTTTGTCTTTTTCTCTCAATGGGCGCGCAGGCGGCTGTCCCGCTGGCCGGGCAGCAGGCGGGCCTTTTTCAGCGCGGGGTAGAGGGCCAGGTAGAGAAGCACCGCGCAGACGGTGGAAAGCAGCGAGTTGACCAGCGTGACGCCGCTGGCCACCTTGGCCACCACCGATGCCAGCTCCACCGTCTGGCCGAAGAGGTACTGGTTGCGGAAGTAGCCCAGGAACGGATCGGTAAAGACATTGACCAGCAGGCCGCTGAAGGCGCTGAGGGTGACGGCGGTCATGTATTTCACCTTGCCCTTGCCCTCGCCGCTCAGGTCGTGGAGGTGAAAGACTTTGTGGGCCACCGTGCCGCAGACCAGGCCGATGATGAACTTGAGGATGAAGGTGGTGAGGGCATAGCCCGGGTCCCCGGCCACGATGTCGGCCAGGGCCAGGCCGAAGGCTCCGGCCAGTCCGCCCGAGACGCCGTCCAGCAGCAAGGCCGTCAGGGCGGTGAAGGTGTTGCCCAGGTGGAAGGAAGATCCGCTGGGGGTGGGAATGCGGAAGAATTCATAGGCGACAAAGCTCAGTGCCGCCATGACGCCGATCATGCTGATCTTCTGCGCCGAAAAGCTGGTGCGGCTCAGAGCAGAGCACAGCACAACCACAAAAACGACAAGGAACAATAGCAGCCACAAAATGGGCGTGGATACCGTCATGGTAGATTCCCCTCTCTGGAATGAAGTTGCCTTCCGCTCTTGACAAACACCGGTACGGAAGGTATGCTCCCATTATAGCCGCATCTGGCTCCGTAAACATATCCAGAATACAACTTTTTTATGGGGCCAGTAATTCTTTATCCCGGATTTGAAAAGGGAGATACCGTCATGATCGAACTCCATCCCGAGAGCCGCGTTCCTCTGTATGAACAGCTCTATCAGGCCCTGGCAGGGCAGATCCGCGCCGGGGTGCTGGCGCCGGGGCGTCCCCTGCCCGGCCGCCGCACCATGGCCGAACAGCTGGGCGTCAGCGTCAACACGGTGGACACCGCCTACCAGATGCTGGCCGCCGAGGGCCTGGCCGAGAGCCGCCCCCGCCGGGGTTTCTTTGTCCAGGAGACGGGGGGTATGCTCTACACCGGCGCCCGTACGCCCCGGCCGGAGCCTGCCTCCCCACCCGCCGGGCCGGCACCCGCCCGGGCAGCCGGTCCCCGGTACGACCTGTCCACCGTGGGCGTGGACACCGCCCTCTTTCCCGCCCGCAGCTGGGGCCGCATCCAGCGGGATCTCCTGTACAACAGCCCTTCCCTGCTCCAGCGCGGGGAGGCCCAGGGCGACGCCGAACTGCGCACCGCCATTGCCGGGTACCTGGCCACCTACCGTGGGGTGAACTGCACCCCCGAACAGGTGGTGGTGGGCGCGGGCATCGAGTATCTGCTGGGATGTCTGGCCCATCTGTTTGCGGGCAGCACCGCGGCGGTGGAAAACCCCGGCTACTCCCGGGCCCGGGCGGTGCTGCAGAACAGCGGCATCCCCTGTCTGCCCGCCGACATTGACAAAAACGGCCTGACGGTGGAAGGTCTCATCGGGACGGGGGTCAACCTCTGCTACACCCCCCCCAGCCATCCCTTCCCCACCGGCGTCACTATGCCCGCCCCCCGCCGGGCCCAGCTGCTGGCCTGGGCCAGAGAGGTCCCCGGGCGCTACATTCTGGAGGACGACTACGACTCGGAGTTCCGCTTCGACATCCGCCCCCTGCCCAGCCTTCAGGGCATGGCGGGCCCAGACGGCCCCGTGGTCTACCTCACCACCTTTTCCAAAAGCCTGGCCCCCGGCATCCGCATCGCCTGCATGGTGCTGCCCCTGGACCTGCTGGCCGCCTACCGCCGGGATTTTGCCCTCTACTCCAACACCGTCAGCCGGTTTGAGCAGCAGACCCTCTCCCGCTTCATGACGGGGGGCTACTTCACCCGGCATCTGGCCCGCATGCGGCTGACCTACAAAAAGCGGATGGAACACTTCACCGCCGCCCTCACCGCCGCCCTGGGCAAAGATCTGGTGATCCGGGGCCGGCACTCGGGGCTGCATCTGCTTCTGACCCTGCCCGGTGCCGGAGGGGAGCGGGCCATGGTGGAGGCCGCCGAACGGGAGGGCGTTTTCCTCCACGGGCTGAGCGAATACTACCTGGCCCGCCCTCAGCTCTGTCCCCCCGACACAGTGGTGGCAGGCTACGCCGCCCTGGCCGACGAGGACATTCCCGGGGCCGCCGCCGCTCTGGCCCGGGCCTGGCTGGGCTGAGGCCTCATTCCAGCAGCCGCTTGGCCTCGTCCATGCCCTCCTCATCCAGAGCATAGCCCGCCGGGGTCTCCCGGCCGGACAGCACGGTATACTCGATGGTGGCGGCGGTCTGGCCCGACAGGTATTCCATCGTCTGCTCCAGCTTGAGCAGATCCTGGGCGGTCAGGCTGGTGAGAGTGCGGGAGGACTGCTCCCGGGCGGCATCCACCACCAGCGTCAGCCGGGCGGGGTTCTGCCGCAGAAAGACGCACCACACCGCTGCCCGCAGGGAGGCCGCGGCCTTCTGGTCCATGCCCTCCCGCAGGGTGGCCAAAAACTCCTCGGTGACGGCGGGGGTGAGCTCGGGGGCGTTGTCCTCCCCGTAGCCCAGGGCCACCCGCCGCTCATAGTCCATCACCGAGGCGGTGTCAAAGCGGGCGGTGGTGTCGGTGCCGATGATCTGGGCGTAGGTGTCCGGCGTGGCCGCAAAGTAGGCGTCCGGGGCCAGGCCCACCGTGTCGGTGAGCAGCTGGGCCGCCCGGGCAGGGCCCGCCGCCAGGTAGCAGTCCTCCAGAGTGGTCTGGCCCTCGGGGGCATCCACCAGCGTTTTGCCCGGCACCCCGCAGAAAGTCACCGTCCTGGCCGGGCCGTCCACCCGCAGCAGCAGGAATTCCGGCATCTCGGTCTGGACGGCCAGCAGCAGACGGTAGGTGTCGGTGGCACCGGCGTCGATGCCCACATCCCCCCGCCCCGCCGCCGCGGCCAGCTCCACCTCCGCCTGATGCTGCCGCTGGCCCGACAGGTAGAGTACCCCCGCCGACAAGGGCACCAGCACCAGAAGCGTCAGAAACAGACTTTGCCAAAAAAGTCCTCCGCGCGAACGCATAAAAACCATCCTTTCGTCCCCATACTGGAAATGACCGCCCCGAAAGGCTGCCACACCATCCAGTGTGGCCGCAAACCGGGCAGGCTATTCGCGAAAGGAGAGGGCATCTTATGTACCATGAACTGTTTGGCCCCCGCGGCGCCGAGGACGAGCGGGATGATTTCTGGACCAGCATCCCCGAGGGAGGGGACATGCTGCCCGGCATGCTGCCCACCGATGACCGCACCGAGCCGCCGGGCTCCGCCCAGGCCCGCCGCCACGCCCCGGCGGCCGGAGACCTGACTCCCCGCCAGCTGGACGAGCTACGCCAGGCCCTGGCCCCCGAGACCCCGCCCGCCAGACCGGGGGAGGACCCCCGCCGCCATCCGCCGGTCACCGGGGAGGACCAGGCCGCCCACACGCCTCAGGGCCCCGCCATCTGACGGTTTCCTTTGCACAGGGGATTCTTTCCGCCTTTGCCGGGAAGACTCTGTGCGGGTACATGGAAAGAAATTCCCGCCCGGAAAGCAAATTTCCTGTGGTTAGCTATTGACAACATAGGTTAGCTATGTTAAACTATCAGTGTTGCCGGGGGACGCCCCCCGGAACGCTCCTCTTTGGATTACTCCCATCTCCTGATGAAAGCATATACAGCAGCACAGAAGGCGCACCGCTTGCCCGCGGCGCGCCTTCTGTGTTTGCGGGGCAGCCCGGCCAAAAGGGGGGCAGGCCCCGGGCCCTGCCTGTGACGGCGCGGACCCGGGGCCTGCCCGGAGTATGCGTATGGTGTAAACGGAGGAAGATATCACTTTTTGGGGTGGCAGAGGCCGGAGCCGGGGCAGCCGGAACAGCCTCCACCGCAGCTGCAGCTTCCGCCCTTGTGGTGGACACGGTTATAGATGCCCTTGCCGATGACGGCGGCCACAGCGCCGAATACAATGATAGAAACGATCACGGTTGCCATAAAATAGCTCCTTTCGCTTGTGGTGTTTTGGGAAGGCCGCACTCAGTCGGCGGCAGCCATGCGGGAGGCCTTGAGGGTGGTTTCCCCCTTGTCCTCACAAGGATTCCTGCGCACCAGCAGCCAGATCATGGCGGCCAGCACGGCCAGGGCGGCGACGGTGCCCGCCCCGAAGGGGACCTCCCCGGTGATGAGCCCGCCCAGCTGGTAGACCATGAGGGAGACGGCGTAGGCAAACAGGCACATGTAGCCGATGGCAAACACCGTCCATTTGGGGTTGTTCATCTCCCGCTTGATGGCGCCCATGGCGGCAAAGCAGGGGGCGCACAGCAGGTTGAAGAGCATGAAGCTGTAAGCGCTGAGGGCGGTGAAGTCGGCGGCGATGTTTTTCCAGATCTCGCTGCCGTCCTCAGCCACCTCGGCAAAGCCGTAGAGCACGCCGAAGGTGTTGACCACGTTCTCCTTGGCGATGAGGCCGGTGAAGGTGGCCACCGTGGCCTGCCAGCTGCCGAAGCCCACCGGGGCAAAGATCACCGACACCGCACCGCCGATGGCGGCCAGCAGGCTGGTGTTGTTGTCCTCCACCATGCCGAAGGTGCCGTCAGTGAAGCCGAAGCCCTGCAAAAACCACAGGATGACGCTGGAGGCCAGGATGACGGTGCCGGCCCGCTTGATGAAGGACCAGCCCCGTTCCCCGGTGGCCCGGAGCACATTGCCCCAGGCGGGCACGTGGTAGGCGGGCAGTTCCATGACGAAGGGGGCGGGCTCCCCGGCGAAAGCCCGGGTCTTTTTGAGCATGATGCCGGATACGATGATGGCCGCCACGCCGATGAAGTAGGCGGAGGTGGCCACCAGTCCGCTGCCCCCGAACAGCGCCCCCGCAAACAGGCCGATGATGGGCATTTTGGCGCTGCAGGGGATGAAGCAGGTGGTCATGATGGTCATTTTGCGGTCACGGTCGTTCTCGATGGTGCGGGAGGCCATGACGCCGGGCACGCCGCAGCCGGTGCCGATAAGCATGGGGATGAAGCTCTTGCCCGACAGGCCGAACTTGCGGAAGACCCGGTCCATGATGAAGGCGATGCGGGCCATATAGCCCACGTCCTCCAGGATGGACAGCATGAAGAAGAGCACCAGCATCTGGGGCACAAAGCCCAGCACCGCGCCCACACCGGCGACGATGCCGTCGTTGATGAGGCCCACCAGCCAGTCGGCACAGCCGATGGCGGTGAGGAAGCCTTCCACCGCCGGAGGGACGATCTCCCCGAAAAGGACGTCGTTGGCCCAGTCGGTGCCCATCTGGCCGATGGAGATGGGGGTCTTGCCCATGGCGATGGTGTACACCGCCAGCATGACGGCGGCAAAGATGGGCAGAGCCAGCACCCGGTTGGTCACCACCCGGTCGATTTTGTCCGACAGGGTGAGGGAATGGACCGCCCGCTTTTTCACCACCGCCTTGTCCACCACCGAGGAGATGTAGGCATAGCGCTGGTTGGTGATGATGCTCTCGGCGTCGTCGTCCAGTTCCTTCTCGCAGTCGGCGATGTGGGCGTCGATGTGGGCCGTCAGGCCGGCGTCGAGGTGCAGGTCCTGCTGCACCTTCTCGTCCCGCTCAAACAGCTTGATGGCGTACCACCGCAAAAGGCCCGGCTCCACCTTGTCCGAGATGGATTCCTCAATGTGGGCCACCGCGTGCTCCACACTGCCGGTGAAGACGTGGGGCAGCTCGGCGGTGCGGGGCATTCCCGCCAGCCGGACGGCAGCGTCGGCGGCCTCCAGACAGCCCTCCCCTTTGAGGGCGCTGATGGCCCGGACCTCACAGCCCAGGGCATTGCCCAGCTTTTCCAGGTCGATTTTGTCCCCGTTTCGCCGCACCAGGTCCATCATGTTCACCGCCATGACCACCGGGATGCCCAGCTCGATGAGCTGGGTGGTGAGGTAGAGGTTGCGCTCGATGTTGGTGCCGTCGATGATGTTGAGGATGACGTCCGGCTTTTCATTGACCAGGTAGTTGCGGGCCACCACCTCCTCCAGCGTGTAGGGGGAGAGAGAGTAGATGCCCGGCAGGTCCTGAATGATGACGTCACTCCGGCCCTTGAGGCGGCCCTCCTTCTTTTCCACCGTGACGCCGGGCCAGTTGCCCACATACTGGCTGGACCCGGTCAGGTGATTGAACAGCGTCGTCTTGCCGCAGTTGGGGTTGCCGGCAAGGGCAATTTTGATGGACATGACAGAATTCCTCCCTCAGTGACAGTGTCAGGCCAGCTCGATCATCTCAGCGTCGGCCTTGCGGATGGACAGCTCATACCCCCGGACGGTCAGCTCCATGGGATCCCCCAGAGGGGCCACCTTCTGCACCCTGACGGTGGTGCCCTTGGTGATGCCCATGTCCATGATCCGCCGCTTGACCGGGCCCTCGCCGTGGAGGCGCGCCACCGTGACGACCTCCCCTACCTTGGCATCCTTCAGTGTCTTCATTGCAACTTCCCCCATCAGATCATCACACGGTTGGCCATGGTGCGGTCCAGCGCCACCCGGCTGTCCTTCACCTGCAAGATCAGGCTGCCGCCCAACTCGCTGACTACCGTGACGTCGGTGTTCACCACAAAGCCCAGTTCCGCCAGGTGCTGGCGGACTTCGTCCTTGCCGGTGATCTTCCGGATGGTAACGGTCTCCCCCGGTCTTGCCATGGAAATCGGCATCATGAAAACCTCCCCTTTGCGTCCGCGCGTCGGTTTGCCGGGGCCGCCCCGCGCGGGTGGGGAGACTTGGTCCCGGCTGTTTCTGTCTCGTAGTTTACATTTGCTAACTCTTGTTGTCAAGTGCTAATCAAAGATTTGTCAAAGCTGCCGAAATCCGTCCCGGCAGGCGTTTTTTCTTTGTAGTTAATCACAACTAACAAAAGTTGTGTATGACAAATTTCACGGCAGAGTGTGTGTCTTTTGCCCTTTCCGGCCGTGGTGGGGCAAACGCAAAAAAGCAGCAGCCCGGCACATCGCTGGATGCACCGGGCTGCTGCCCTTGTTGTAAGATTGATCACTCTGCAGCACGGGGGATGGGTTCCAGGGCCGCCCCGTTCCAGAAGCTTTCCCTGTCCGTCAGCCCGTAGGCCGGGGACAGCCAGGAGGCGCGCATGGGCTCCTCCCCGGGAAGAGCGGGATAGGTAACGGGGAGAGTTTCCTCCCCCGCAATACAGACATAGTCCTCCCCCGCCGCGGCCAGGATCTCCCCGAAGGCCACACTGCCGTCCATACTGTAAATATAGGGCAGGTCGGTGCGGGCGCCGGTCCGGGTGTCGATGCCGTAGAAAAGGGGCTCCCCCTGGTCGGTGTAGCCGGAGATCAGAAGTTTGCCGTCGTACACACCATAGAAGGCCTGGGCACCGGGGGCGTCGGCCTCCGTCTCCGAAAGCAGGCCGCCGTCGGTCAGGCTGTACCTTTGCAGCTTGTTCCCCGCCAGCACATAGTAATCCCCCTGCCCGCAGACGCCCCGGGCATCCGCCGGGTAGGAGAAGAGCGTCGTCTCCTGCAGGGTGGTGAGGTCCAGGCGCCGCACCTGGGTGGTGTAGGTCCCGTCCAGGTCGGAAGAGCCGGGCATGCAGGTGAGGATCAGGGACTGACCGTCCCCGCCCGCAATGCGCTCCTCGTCCTCGGGCAGGGCGCACAGGGCAAAGACGCGGCCTTCCCCGTCCGCAGCGCAGAGGGTGCGGGCGTTGGCCCCGGCGCTCTGGTCGGTGATGGTGAAGTAGAGGTAGGCGTCGTCCCGGGCAAAGCCGCCCCGGGGCAGGGTGCTGACCCAGCTGCTGGCCGGGAAGGCAAAGGTCTCCCGCCGGTCGCTGCCGTCGGGGTTCATGACCTGGATTTTAGGGGTGGCGTCCGCCCCCAGCAGGTCCACATAGTTGGGGCTACCGCCCTGCAGCACGATGAGCCTGTCCCCCACCGGCACCGCCCGCAGCCCGTTGACAAAGGGATACCAGGCCGGACAGGTGTCGCTGTCGTGGGTGCAGTTGGGCTGGCTGCAGAGCACGATCTCCCGCCCCGTGGCGTAGTCCAGGTAGCACAGCAGGGCGGAGGCATCCTCCCGCTGGCGGAAGCTGTAATACCCCGTGTCCGACCCGTCCCCGCTGATGCCCGGCCGGTCGGCCAGACCTTCCACCTCCCCCGCAGGGGCAAAGTCCGCCGGGTCGGCATAGGTTCCCTCCGGCGGGTCGGCAGGTGTTGCGGGGCTGCCCTCCGGGACGGGGGAAGAATCGGACGCCTCCGGGGATATATCCTCCGCCGGGATTTCCCCGGCAGTCTCCCCCAGCTGGGCGGCGGGAGCGGGCGGTGCCTGTTCCCCGGGGGTGCATCCCGCCAGGGCAGCGGTAGGGACCAGCAGGGCCATGAGAAGGGCGGGCAGAATGAGGGCCGCACGGCGGCGTCGGGCGGATCGTTTCATGGTGGGAACCACTCCTTTTCGTATTGGGATGGTTCCAGCGTACCGGGCAATTTCAGCAAAGATGTATCAATCCGTGTCCGCCGCGTACCCCAGCATGAGTCCCAGAGCCACTTTCAGGCCGGTGGGCAGGCTGGACAGGTCGATCCACTCCTGGCGGGTGTGTTCCAGCCCGCCGGTGACGGTGCCCACCGTGTTGGCGGGGATGCCCAGGGAGAGGGGGATGTTGCCGTCGGTGGAGGTGGGGGTGTACGCCGGCTCTTTGCCCGTAAAGGTGCGGATGACATCGGCGCTGCGGGCGGTGAGGGCAGCCAGGGCGGCCGGGTCCACCGGGCCGTTGCCGGGGCGGATGCCCAGCAGTTCCACCTCCAGGGTGCCGCCCTTGTCCTGCCAGTGGGAGAGGGCGGTGCGGAAGTGTTGTTCCATCTCCTCCAGGCAGTCCTGGGCGGTGGAGCGGAACTCATAGAGCATGGACGCCTCCTGGGGGATGGAGTTGACGGTGGTGCCGCCCTCGATCCGTCCCACGTTGTAGGTGGTGCGTGCCCGGGTGGGCGGGTCGATGCGGTAGAGCTCATCCACCAGCCCGCAGAGGATGCGCACCGCGCTGGGGCTGCCGAAGTCCCCGTAGGAATGCCCGCCCCGGGTTTTGCAGGTCACCCGGTAGCGGTAAGAGCCCACCGCCGTGTGGCAGCAGAGGGGCAAATAGAGGTCAAAGGAGTAAAACGCCCGGATGCGGTTGCCGTACCGGGCAAAGAGGGCCTTGGTGCCCTTCAGGTTGCCCAGGCCCTCCTCGCAGGAGTTGGCCGCGATGAGCAGCCCGCAGGACAGAGGGATGCGGTTCTGGATGAGATACCGGGCCGCCAGCAGCAGGTTGACCAGGTTGGCGGTATCGTCCCCGATGCCGGGGGCGTAGAATCGGCCCTCCCGCTCCTCCACGGGCAGGGGGTCTTTGTCGGGAAAGACAATGTCGGTGTGGGCGGCAAAGACCACCAGATCCCGTTTGCCGTCGTCCCCCAGGGGGCAGATGACATTCTTGGCCTCGTCCATGGTGACCTGCCCGGCTCCCTGGGCAAGGAGCCAGTCCCGGCAGAAGGCCGCCCGCCGGTCCTCCTCCCCGGTGGGGGAAGGGATCTGCCCCAGGGTGCGAAGCAGCTCCTTCTGCTCCTCCCGGCAGGACTCTGCGTAGGCTTCGATGCGGGCTTTGGTCTGGGCGTTCATGGCAGTTTTCTCCCTTTTGTATGGTATGTTCCCATTATGGCGGCGGACGGTGTTTCCGTCAAGACAAAACCGCCCCCGCTCCGGCGCAGGGCACAGAGCGGGGGCGGTCTTAACTTTCAGCAGGCAGAATTATTTCTGCTTTTTCTCCTCGTCCAGACGGTCGAGCAGATCCCAGACGCCCAGCATGTACTGGATGCCCAGGGCACGGTCATACTTGCCGTAGCCGGGGCGGCAGTTGCCG
>JAHZHS010000068.1:0-10105 GCA_019420135.1 Oscillospiraceae bacterium
CTACATCACCGACCCTGTGACCACCACCGACGAGCTGATCCCCTCGGGCGAGACCTCCTCCTTCCGCTCCAATCCTCTGCGCCTGGCGGAGTTCACTCTCTCCCGCAAGGACCCGGGATATGTGGGCCGTGCCAAGGCGGTCAAGGCCCTGGATGAGGAGCGCAAGGCCGGTACTGTCCCCGCTGAGGTCCAGGAGGTCTACGACGCCCTTGCCAAGGCAGGGATCCAGGCTGACGCCAAGGCCACCAATGTGGGCTCTGCGGTGTTTGCCAACAAACCGGGCGACGGCTCCGCCCGTGAGCAGGCGGCCAGCTGCCAGCGCGTGCTGGGCGGCGCGGCAAACTTTGCCCGGGAATATGCCACCAAGCGGTATCGCTCCAACTGCATCAACTGGGGCATGCTGCCTTTCCTGGTGGAGGATCCCTCGGTCTTTGCCCTGGGCGATTATGTCTTTGTCCCCGGCGCCCGCAAGGCGCTGCTGGACGCTGCCCCCGAGATGACCGCCTATGCTGTTGCGGCGGACGGCAAGGTCACGCCCTTCACCGTGCGTCTGGGCGACATGACGGCCGATGAACGCCAGATCCTGGCGGACGGCTGCCTCATCAACTATTACAAGAACAACTGATTTTCACCATATCACAGAAGAAGGCCTCCGGCATTCTAAATGCCGGAGGCCTTCTCTGTGCGGATTTTTCTCCCGGAGAACGCAGAGTGTCCCGCCGACCCAAACGGACGGGAGAGGGGAATCATTTCAGCAAGGGGGCGCAGTCTTCCTCGGTGTAAACGGGGATGCCGTTGGCTTTCAACAGCTCGGCAGTCACGCCGTCGCCCGGGATCGTGGTGTGGGAGAAGGTCCCGTCGTAGATTCTGCCGCTGCCGCAGCTGGGACTTTTGGCCTTGAGCAGGGCCGCCTCACAGCCGCACAGCCGGTACAGCCGGAGGGCAGCATCAGCCCCCTTGCGATACTGGGCGGTCACGTCGGTGCCTGTCCCGGTGACGACCCGGCCCTCCCGGCGTTCTGCAGGCGGGCGCGGGGTGGAAAGCCCGCCGTAGATCTCGGGACAGACGGGAATCAGGGTATGTCCGGCTTGCTGCAATCTATGAAGCAGGTCGGAACACAAATTGTCCCCGCCGGAGTATTTGCAGGCAATGCCCAAAAGACAGGCGCTGACAAGCAGTTTCATGGTATCCCTCCGTGTTTGTGTGCTGTATCCAGTATAGCAGGCATTTCGGGACAGGAAAAGCCCCGGCCTTGTGGTGTCATATCCTGACTGCCGCTGCATACAATGAGAATGATGCCGTATCCCTGGGGGAGCACGGCAGCAGAAAGAAGGGGAGGGGATTGACCATGCCGACGATCCAGCCCAGTGAGGCGAGACAACTGCTGGCGGAGGGAGCCGCCGCGGTGGATGTGAGAGAGGAGTGGGAATATCAGGCGGGGCATCTGCCCGGCGCCATTCACCTGCCGCTGGGCAGCCTGGAACAGTCCGCTGACCGTCTGCTGCCCGACCGGGAGCAGATGCTGGTGGTTTACTGTGCCAGCGGGATGCGGTCGGCCCGGGCGGTGCGATGGCTCCAGGCCAACGGCTGGCACCATGTCTGGGATATGGGCAGCCTGACCATGTGGCCTTACGGAATTGAACACGCATGACCTTCTGTCCCTTGCGGCCCAGGGTGGAATATATTAAAATAGATCTGTATCGGGCGGAACCGGGATCCCACCTGTCGGACCCACAGAACAATTTTTGAGGATACCTGGGGAATCCCGCCGCCCTGAATCGTATCCTGTAACAGAACCTTGCCGGAGTCAATCCGGCCCCGCCGCATCCTGCGGCGAGAAAATGGAGGAACGGAATGAAAAAATGGTTGAGCCGGCGACCGGAGATGGTTTCGGACTGGCTTTTTCTCATCATTGCCGGTGTGGCGGCGTATTTTCTGTTTGAACATCTGCCGGACATCTGGGGCGGCGTCGGCCGGGTACTCGGCATCCTGTCTCCCTTTGCGGGGGCCATCGTCCTGGCCTACCTGCTGGATATGCCCACCCGTTTTTTTGCCCGCAAGCTGTTTCGCGGCAAGCGCATCCTGGCCATGATCCTGTCCTATCTGGTCGCTGTTTTTGCTATCGTTGTGCTGGTCAGCCTGGTGGTGCCGCAGCTTGGCGCCAGCATCCGGATGTTTACCACCAACCTTCCTACCTATGCGGACAATCTGCAGAATCTGCTGGATATGCTCCAGGAAAAGTTCGGCCTGGATCTTGCCATGGCCAATGAGCTGCTGGACGATTCCAGTGAGATGATGTCCCGGGTCCTGGGGGCTATTGCCAGCTCCATGCCGGTGGTCGCCAACTACGCGGCCAATGCCATGGGGAGTGTGGTTACAGTGTTCACGGCGGTGGCAGGCAGCATCTATATGCTTGCCAGCAAGGAAAAACTGCTGCACAGCCTGCGCGCGGCGCTGCATGCGGCGGTGCCTCCCCGCGCAGCAAAAAGCGTGCTGGGGGTCTTTTCCATGGCCAACAAGACCTTCAGCAGCTATACCGGGGGCCAGATGATCGATGCTCTGCTGGGCGGGATTGAGACATTTGTCCTGATGTCCATTCTGGGATTGAACTTTGCGCCGCTCATCAGTGTGCTGGTTGGCGTGACCAATATCATTCCCATTTTCGGTCCCTTCATCGGCGCCGTGCCGGCAACCGTCATCCTGCTCTTTGCTGATCCCATCCAGGCGGTGGAGTTTGTCATCCTCATTCTGGTGGTGCAGCAGATTGACGGCAATTTTATCGCCCCGCGCATTGTGGGCGATGCCATCGGTCTGTCGGGACTTTGGGTGCTGATGGCCATTATTCTGGGCGGCGATCTCTTTGGTCTGCCCGGCATGGTGGTGGGGGTGCCGCTGTTCGGCGTGCTGTACACCCTGCTCCGGCAGATGGTGGCGGCCGGTCTGACCGGCCGCGGCATCGATGCGGAGGGCAACCCTCTGCCGCAGGATCCGCCCCTCCCCAAGAAAAAGCACTGAAACAAAGGTTACAAAAAGTTTACTTGCACTTGCGGCGCGCTCCCACTACAATGGTAGTGATAGAGAAATAAGGGAATGCGAGGGAGAAAATCTCCGGGAAAGTACCCCAGGACGTGAAAGAGGCAGAATATAAATGGCTGGAAAGATATGGTTGGACAAAAAGCCGGAGACAAACCGGGATTTGCTGGTGATTATTTTTGCCTCCGTCCTGTTTTATATGGTGCTCCACGGCCTGAATGCGGTAATCGGCGAGGCCGGGAAAGTTCTGGCAGTGCTGTCTCCCTTTGCGGGGGGCATTGCACTGGCCTATATTCTGGATCCCTTTGTCCGCTGGATGTCCCACTACATCCTGAAGGACCGCCAGAATCTGCGATGGATCGCCATCCTGTCGGCCTACGTGCTGTTTGTGCTTCTCATTGTGCTGCTGGTCTGGCTGGTGGTACCGCAGGTCATTTCCAGTGTGGCGACGCTGGTGACCAGCCTTCCCGGGTACATTGAAAACGTACAGAAAACCCTGCTGTATGTTCAGCAGACTTACGGTGTCAACCTGCAGGGCCTGATTATGGCACTGGATAACTACGAACAGCTGATGGGCCGTGCCTACAGCATGGCGGTGGCTGCCTCGCCGGAGATCGTGGCCTATCTGCAGGCGGCGGTTTCCAATGTGGTGGCGGTGTTCACGGCGGTGGCCAGCAGTGTCTATATGCTGGCCAGCAAGGACAAGCTGCTGCATCAGCTGCGCACCCTTGTCCATGCAGCGCTGCCCCGCAGCGTGGCGGAAAATACCCTGCGCATCTGCCGTCTTGCCAACGAAAACTTCACCGGCTTTTACGTCGGCCGTGTGATTGATTCCGCCATCGTGGGAGCAATCCTTTTTGTCATCCTGCAAATTCTGGGAATCAGTTTTGCGCCTCTCATCAGCGTACTGGTAGGAGTGACCAATGTGATCCCGTTTTTCGGCCCTTTCATCGGGGCCATACCCAGCCTGCTGATCCTGCTCTTTGTCAATCCGCTGCAGGCGCTGGAGTTCCTGGTCATCATCATCTGCCTGCAGCAGGTGGACGGCAACTTTATCGGTCCCAAAATTCTCGGACGTTCCATCGGCATCTCGGCACTCTGGGTGCTGTTTGCCGTTGTGGTGGGAGGCAATCTCTTCGGTCTGGTGGGCATGATCATGGGGGTGCCGCTCTTCGCCACGCTGTACAGTCTGGCAGGGGAACTGGTCCGGTGGTGCCTGGACCTCCGGGGCGTTGACGCGGAGGGAGTACGCCTTGCCCAGGAAGAGGAGGATCTGGAGGCCGTGCATATCCAAGGGGATGAGGATGCCTCCCAGGATATGCCCAAATCCTGACAGATACGCTTCAACAAACCAAAAGGCCTCCGCAGGAAATTTCCTGCGGAGGCCTTTTCTGTATCTGTTACTTCAAGAATCCGTTGACGATCTGTTCCTCGGCCTGCTGTTCGGTCAGGCCCAGGGTCATCAGCTTGATCAGCTGCTCACCGGCAATCTTGCCAATGGCGGCTTCGTGGATCAGGCTGGCGTCTACGCTGTTGGCAGTCAGCTGGGGGCTGGCCAGAACACAGGCGTCGTCCATGATGATGGCATCGCACTCGCTGTGACCGGCGCAGGCGCAGTTGCCGTTGATGCGACTGATGAACTCCTGGCGGCTGTGATCCTTGGCAACGCTGCGGCTGATGATGTTGGCGGAGGAACCCTCACCGTTCATGTCCACGACAAAATCGGTGACGGCATTCTGCTCGCCGGTGGTCATGATCTTTTCCCGCACCACCAGGCTTGCCCCTGCGGCCAGGTCGCCGCTGGTCTTGCGGATGGTGTCATCGATGCCGGCAATCTGGGTGGTCTCCATCTCCATCTGGGCACCTTCCTCCAGGTGGACGATGGTGGTGGGGTTCATCACCCGCTTGCTAGTGGCATCGCCCTCGCCGTAGTGCTTCTCCACATAGCGGAGCTTGGCGTTCTTGGCAAGGTAGAAGGTGTGAATGCCGTCGTGCTCCGAATCACCACCGCAGTTGTGGATACCGCAGCCCGCGATGATGGTGACATCGGCGCCCTCACCGATGTGGAAGTCGTTGTAGACCAGATCCTTGAGGCCGGCCTTGCTGATGATGACCGGAATGTGTACACTCTCGTTCTTGGTGCCGGGCTTGATGTAGATGTCGATGCCGGGCTTGTCGGTCTTGGTCACAATGTCGATGTTTGCCGTGGTATGACGGCCATCCAGCTGGCCGTTGGCACGGATATTGTAGGCGCCGACGGGCAGGCTGTCCAGCTCGGCAACTTCTTTCAGCAGATTCTTTTCAATGGCGTCCAACATCAGGCACGCACCCCCTCTACTTTGTCGGCCAGGACGCTGCAGGCAGCGGAACCGGCGTCGGCGCTGCCCAGAATGGCAGGCAGAATCTCGTCACGGCTGCCGATCTTGTCGATACCGCCGTTTTTCACCACGACGATCTTGTCGGCGATGTTCAGAATGCGTTCCTGGTGGCTGATGATCAAAATGCTGCCGCGGGTCTGCTCATACATATTCTCAAACACGCGGATCAGGTTCTGGAAGCTCCACAGGTCGATGCCGGCCTCCGGCTCGTCAAAGACGGAAAGCTTGGAACCGCGGGCCAGGACCATGGCAATCTCAATGCGCTTGAGCTCGCCGCCCGACAGGCTGGCGTTGACTTCGCGGTCCACATAGTCCCGGGCACACAGGCCAACCTCGCTGAGATAGTTGCAGGCCTCGGTAACCGAGGTGTTCTTGCCGGCAGCCAGGCTGAGCAGATCCTTGACCTGCAGGCCCTTGAAGCGCACCGGCTGCTGGAAGGCATAGCTGATGCCCAGATTGGCGCGGTCGGTGATGCTCATATGGGTGATGTCCTGCCCGTCAAACAGGATGCGGCCGGACGTGGGCTGGTAAATGCCCGCGATGACCTTGGCCAGCGTGGACTTGCCGCCGCCGTTGGGGCCGGTCACGGCGACAAAGCGCTCATTGACCGTCAGGCTGACGTCGTGCAGGATCTCCTTGTTATCGTCGGTTTCAAAACCGATGTGTTGAAGTTCAAGCATTGATCTCCCTCCGAAACGATGGTAAATGCCGTCTGTTACAGCAGCAGAACGGCAATATGCAAATTCAGTATGCCACGAAAATCGTTCGCAGAAACGGCGTCGAAAGCCCTTTCTCCTTTTTCGCGGCAACGACATTATAGCACGAGAAAAGACAAAGTACAAGTATTCATATCAAAAAAGTAGGAAATAATTTTTACAAGAGCTTACGGACAGGGGGAAGAAAGCTGCAAAGAGGAAACCGACAGAGCAGGGGAAGGGAAAAATCCAAGCTTGACATCAGAAATTCAGAGTGCTAATATGGTAAACATCCAAAGGCGATGAACGGGAAAAGTACCATCAAACAGGCCGCCGCACAGAGAGCCCGACAACTGCTGCAAGCCGGGACGGAGCCTTGATGGGAAAGAACACCCGCCAGCTGCAAACGGAACCCGCGTTTTTTGCGCGGCAGTATGGGCGCCGCAGGCCGTGCGTTAAAGCGGCAGCGTTTCAAAGGTGAACGTAAAATCGAGGGGATCGTGCGGCCATTCCGCGCGATAATTTAGGTGGCACCGCGGATCAGTCAGACAGTGATTCGTCCTAATTGCAAGAGGGACGAATGACTGTCTGTTTTTATTTCCGTCCCTCCCGAGTCTTGGTGGGCCCGGCGGAGAACCGGGCCGAGAATGGGAAGGAGAGCCGCCATATGTGTTGTGTCATGGGGTATGCCGGACGGGATCTGTCCCGGCAGGAATTTGAGGCGTATCTGCTGCGCACCGCCTCCCGCGGGCCGGATGATCACCGCGTGGTCGAGACCGAGTTCGGACTTCTGGGCTTCGGGCGTCTGGCCATCATGGGCCTGACGGAGGAGGGTATGCAGCCCTTCTTCCGGGGCGCCGACTGTGTGGCCTGCAACGGTGAGCTGTATGGGTTCCGCCCGGTGAAAAAGGAGCTGGAGGCCGAGGGTTATACCTTTGTCTCCGACTCTGACTGCGAGATCATTCTGCCGCTGTACTACAAGTACGGCCTGGAGATGTTCTCCCACCTGGACGCCGAGTTCGCCATGATCCTCTATGACAGCCGCCGCAAATGGCTCATCGCTGCCCGGGATCCCATCGGTATCCGCCCGCTGTTCTATGGGTACAGCGAGTCCGGCGCCATCGCCTTTGCTTCCGAGGCCAAGAACCTGGTGGGACTGGTCAAGAAGGTGTATCCCTTCCCCATCGGCGGCTACTACTGCAATGGCCGGTTTGTGCGCTACTGTGACATTGCGGACACTCCGGCCTACAACCGGGATTCCATGTCCGAAATCCTGACGAATATCCGGGAAAAGCTGGTGGCCGGCGTGGACAAGCGCCTGGACGCCGATGCTCCTGTGGGCTTCCTGCTGTCGGGCGGACTGGACTCCAGCTTGGTCTGCGCCATCGCGGCCAAAAAGCTGAACAAACCCATCCGCACCTTTGCCATCGGCATGAACACCGACGCCATCGACCTCAAGTATGCCCGCCAGACGGCGGACTATCTGGGCGCCGACCACACCGAGGTCATCATTGACCGGGACAAGGTCATCGCCTCCCTGGAAGAAGTGGTGGCCATGCTGGGCACCTGGGACATCACCACCATCCGTGCATCGGTGGGCATGTATCTGGTCTGCAAGTATATCCACGAACACACCGATATCCGGGTTCTGCTCACCGGTGAGATCTCGGACGAATTGTTCGGCTACAAATATACCGACTTCGCCCCCAGCGCTGCCGCTTTCCAGGCCGAGAGCCAGAAGCGCATCCGGGAGCTGTTCATGTACGATGTGCTGCGCGCCGACCGTTCCATCAGCGTCAACAGCCTGGAGGCCCGCGTGCCTTTCGGTGACCTGGATTTTGTCCGCTACGTCATGTCCATCGACCCGGCCCGCAAGCTGAACACCTACGGCAAGGGCAAGTACCTGCTGCGCAAGGCCTTTGAGGGCGACTGGCTGCCTGAAAACATTCTCTGGCGTGAGAAGGCCGCCTTCTCCGACGCAGTGGGCCACTCCATGGTGGACGACATCAAGGAGTACGCCGAGACTCTGTACACCGACCAGGAATTTGCCGAGAAGGCCGGCCGCTATACCTACGCCCGCCCCTTCACCAAGGAGAGCCTGCTCTATCGTGAGCTGTTCGAGAAATACTATCCCGGCCAGGCGGAAATGATCGTGGATTACTGGATGCCCAACCGTGCATGGCCGGGCTGCGACGTGGACGATCCGTCCGCCCGCGTGCTCAAAAACTACGGCGATTCCGGCAAGTGATCGCCGCCGGAAAAGAGGAAATATCCCGTGGAAATCCGCAAAGCCACCCAACAAGATCTGCCTGCCCTCATGGATATTTTTGACCGGGCGCGTCGTTTCATGGCGCAGACGGGAAATCCCACCCAGTGGCGGCCCGATTACCCGGGCCAAGCCCTGATGGAACAGCAGATCGCCCAGGGCGTCTGCTATGTCTGCACCGGGCAGGGCAGGGTGGAAGGAACTTTCTGCCTGATTTTCGGCCCCGATCCCACTTATGGGGTGATCGAGGACGGTGCCTGGCCGGATGACGCCCCCTATGCCACCATCCACCGCCTGGCATCGGCAGGGCGCGTGCACGGCATCGCCGGAACCTGCATCCGGTGGTGTGCCGGGCAGTCCCGCACCCTGCGGGCCGACACCCATGCCGATAACAAGGTGATGCAGCATCTGCTTGAGGAAAACGGATTTGTCCGCTGCGGGATTATCCACCTGGCAAACGGCAGTCCTCGCCTGGCCTACTGGCGGGGCGAACCATCCCGCTGAGTCCAACCAAAGAAGCCCCCTCCGGAACCTGTTTTGAAACAGGCCCGGAGGGGGCTTTTGCCGTCTTGCATGCCATGGGGATAATTTTATTCCAGCCGTCCGTAGCGGTCCATACAGCGGCGGAGTTTTTCCGCCAGGGCGGGGGAAAAAGCGCCGGGCAAAGCCCGCCAGCACCAGTTGCTGCCCAGGGTGGAGGGGGTATTCATGCGCGCCTCGTGCCCGAGGCCCAGGATGTCCTGAGCCTGTACCACGGCAAGATCAGCCACGCTGGACCAGACTCCCCGCATCATACCCCAGTGATAGCCTTCCTCCCGGTTGAGGCCGAGGTAGGCCGCCGCTTTTTCCACACAATCGGCAGGAGCGGTGGAAAACCAACCCAGCAGAGGCTCGTTGTCGTGGGTGCCGGAATAGACCACGCAGTTGCGGGGGTAGGTATGGGGGCGGTACTCGCCGCCGTCACGGCTGTCAAAGGCAAACTCCATCACCTTCATACCGGGATAGCCCGCATCCCGCAGCAGAGCATGCACATCCTCCGAGAGAAATCCCAGATCCTCAGCGATGATGCATTGTCTGCCCAGGGCTTTCTCCACTGCGGTGAACAGGGAAAGCCCCGGCCCCGGACGCCAGCGCCCGCAGCCTGCATCAAGGCTGTCTGCGGGGATGGCGTAATATCCCGCAAAGCCGCGGAAATGGTCGATGCGCACCACATCATAGATGGAGCAGACATGGCGGATGCGCCGGATCCACCAGCGATAGCCGTCCTGCTTCATGGCGTCCCAGTCAAACAACGGGTTGCCCCACAGCTGCCCGGTGGCGGAAAAGCCGTCGGGGGGACACCCCGCCACCTCGGTGGGGCGGAGGTCTTCGTCCAGCTGAAACGCTTTGGGAGAAGCCCACACATCCACACTGTCCATGGCGGCGTAGATGGGCAGATCCCCGATGATGCGGATGCCCCGGCCATTGGCATACTGCTTGAGGGCATCCCACTGCCGGAAGAACAGATACTGCACCCCCTGCCAGAACGCCACATCCCCGCTCAGCCGGGCGCGGGCTGCGGCCAGGGCATCCGGTTCCCGCCGCCGCAGGGCGGGCTCCCACAGGGACCAGGCCGCACCGCTGTGTTCGTCCTTGAGAGCCATGAACAGGGCATAGTCGGGCAGCCAGTCAGACTGGGCACGGCAGAATTCGTTGTATCCCTCGGGCGGGTCGGCCAGCAGCCGCGCCACGGC
>JAHZHS010000068.1:10120-10677 GCA_019420135.1 Oscillospiraceae bacterium
AGAACGGGATACCGTTTCCGGTACAGAGTACCGTAATCGACCCGGTCAGGAGTTCCTCCCCAGTCGATGGTGCAGTACTCTTCCGGCAGAAGCAGCCCCTCCGCAGCCAGTTCATCCAGATCGATGAAATACGGATTGCCGGCAAAGGAGGAAAAGGACTGATAGGGGGAATCCCCGAACCCGGTGGGACAAACGGGCAGAATCTGCCAGTACCGCTGCCCCGCCGAGGCGAGAAAATCCACAAAGGTTCTTGCTGCCGCCCCCATAGTGCCGATGCCATAGGGGGAAGGCAGGCTGGAAAGATGCATCAGAATCCCACCGGCGCGCATACAAGATCCCTCCTTGGATGAAAAACAGAGTGAAAACCCAAACGAAATATGTCGGCGGCCGGCGCCCTGACCGGCGGGTTTACAGCGTCTGGCCGGACACCAGGCCGTTCCACAGGCGGTAGTAGATGCCTTTGCGGGCCAGCAGTTCGTCGTGGGTGCCTTCCTCCTCAATGCCGTTTTTGCCCAGCACCAGAATGCGGTCGGCGTTTTTGATAGTGGTCAGACGGT
>JAHZHS010000069.1:0-1958 GCA_019420135.1 Oscillospiraceae bacterium
CGATCAGGGCGCGGTAACGATTGATGTCCTTCTTCTGCAGATAGGCCAGCAGGTTACGGCGGCGGCCGACCATCTTGAACAGTCCGCGACGGCTGTGGTTATCGTTCTTGTTGGTCTTGAGATGCTCGGTCAGATGGTTGATGCGAGCAGTCAGAAGCGCGACCTGAACCTCGGGAGAACCGGTGTCGCCCTCGTGGATCGCAGCCTTTTCGATAATCGTCTTCTTGTCTTGCATAATGAAACCCTCTCTTTTGATAATATTTGCCAACGGCGCAGCAGCGGGCAGCAAGGTTCCCTTTCGCGGCGGAGGGACCGCCGCAGGGCATACACCCAAAGCCGGGCCGCGGTAACGGTATGATTATATCATATGCCTTTGCTTTTTACAAGGAAAATTTACGTTCTTTTTACGCTTTTGGAGGGTCCTGCTTTCCTGCATCTCCCGCGGCGGCATTTCGTGCACGCACCGCCCCGGACAGGGCGCAAAGCGCTTTTCCAAGCCAGCGCCTTCCCTGCGTCAGCCCCGCTGCGGCCACAGGAATCAGGCAGAGAAAATACGGGAAACAGTAGCGGCTGTGATTTTCCCATACCACCTGGAACAAAAAGCATCCCAGAAAACACACGCCCATTCCCTGGGCCCAGATTGCTCCTTTTTTCCGCAGGGCCAGGGCAACGGTTCCCAGACCGGCCCCTCCGTAAACGAGAGTCAGTACCCCGCGCAGAAAATCCTCAGCAGGGGCAAGCCACGCTCCACCGCAAAGCAAAGAAGCGAACGTTCCCGGGGCATCGACTTCGGGATGGTAAGACCCGGTAAGTGCATCAAACCAGGGATCCAGCCATTCCGTTTTGATCTTTTCGTGAAGGAATCCGAAATTTTCATGGGGCTTTACCGTCCAGCTGACCAGGTAATCCCTCAGATCCTGCATGGCGGCAGCATTGGTCGCCGCGCTGTCCGCGTTGTTTTGCCAGAACAGCAGCTTGGTATAACTGTTATACCCACCCGGGCCCGAATTGGTATTCTCGGCAGTGAGCCCCATGACGGCCCAGGCGGTTTTGGGGATTCCCTCCCCCAACTGAATGCCTGTGCGCCAGGTAAAGAGCATTCCCGCCCAGGAGGCCGCATTCAAACAGACGACCAGCATCACTGCGGCAGGAAGCAACCGTGTCAGCAGCCCCTTTTTTCCGCCGCCAAGCAGGCCGTCCGCCGCCAGCAGGCAAAATGCTGCCGCAGCGAACAACATGGCCCCATTGTAACATACCACCGCGATGGGAAGCAAAACGAGCAGTCCCCACCAGAATATTTTTCCCCCGCTGCACAATCTCAGCACAGCATACATGGCCGACAGCCCCATTGCAGCGGCAGCCAGCGTTCCGTACAGGAATCCGGACATCAGCGCAAGCGGTACGAACGCAAGGCAAAGTACCGCGCAGATTCCTTTTGCGCCCCCTTCCGGCCAGAGCAAGCCGCAGACAGCACACAGCATCCATGCGCAAACACCGGCACACAATGCATTGAATATGCCGAATGCCGGGTATGGGTCCGGACCGAACAGCCGGACAAGCGGCTCAAAAAACAGTGCCATACCGCTCTGATAAGGAAACATGATCAGATAGTCAAGGTCTATTCCCTCTATCGTGTTGTTGGCAAGCGCTACCGCTATATCCCATACTTTTTTCTGGTCATCCACCGGATGGCCGTGCACCGAAAGGCTCCAGGCGCACCCCAGCAAAACGATAAGCACGGAGGCTCCTGCGGCAAGTACCGTCTGTCCCCGCCTGGTGCGTGCAGAAATCCATCCCGCGCCTGCGGCCACCGCTCCCAGCAGCAGAGCAGTCAGGATCACACGCACGGTGTCAACCGGCACGACCGTCATGGTTTCCTGAAAAGCCTCGTGGTCAAATGCCGCACTGTGCCTTGTTGCCATAAAGCACAACAACGCCAGAAGTATTGCAACCAGTAC
>JAHZHS010000069.1:1968-2814 GCA_019420135.1 Oscillospiraceae bacterium
ATCAGCCAGCCGACCGGACGATAGAGACTTCCTAATCGCCCGCGACGTTCCTCTTCATGATGCAGCTGCATGCCAGCCCTCCTTTTGCCGAAAACAGGCAGAAATGCAAAACATCCCGGCGCAAAACTGCCGGGATATTCCTTATCCATTGCACTGCGAAAAATATGCGCAGCTCTTTTCTGCTGCATCACAGATCAAAGCGTGAAGCTCCTGCAAGGACTTGAATTTTCGCACCGGACAGAGATACCTGTGAAATTCCAGCCGCGGTCTTGTACCGTATACATTTCCCGAAAAACCCGGAACATACGTCTCACAAGTGATGGCCGCTCCGGTCTCATGATCCACCGTGGGACGGCGGCCCAGGCCCGTGGCAGAGGGATACCACCGTCCCTCTATGCAGATCCGGGTAATATATACGCCGCAGCAAGGCTGCAGGGCCCCATCGGGATAGTTCTGGTTGATGGTGGGAGCTCCCAGCCTGGAGGTACCAATGCCCTTGCCGTGGGTCACCGGCCAGTCGATGGCATAAGGCTGTCCCAACATGGCATTGACCTCCTCGATCTCGCCTGCTTCCAGTGCAGCCCGGATACGGGTGGACGAGACCGTTTCTCCCTTGTATTTTGCCATGTCCACAACGCAGACCCGGATGCCCAAGGGCGCACAGAGAGTCTGGAGCATCCCCACATTGCCTGCCGCCTTTGCGCCGAAAGTAAAGTTGTCTCCGCAGAACACCGCCCGCGCCGAGAAGCACTCTACCAGCACCCTGCGGACAAAATCTTCCGGCGTCAGGGAGCAAAACTCCTCAAAGGGGGCTTCCTGATATTCTGCAATGCCCAGAGAAGCAAT
>JAHZHS010000069.1:2824-7089 GCA_019420135.1 Oscillospiraceae bacterium
CGGCGGTGCTTTTCTTCCACCGAAAAAATCCGGCCGCCTTTCAGAGCGCTGCCCGGCGGCAAAAGGAAGGTGAACGCTGCGGGGGTCAGGCCGTTTGCCTTGGCATAATCCACCGCCGACTGCAAAACCCTCCGGTGCCCCAGGTGCACACCATCAAAAAAGCCCAGCGCAACCGCGCTCCCCTGCGGGGCATCCACCGGTGCAAGCGTTTTCAAAATGTGCATTGGAATTCACTCTCTTTCACAAAACAATTTTTCTACTGTCAGCACCCCACCGGTGATGCGGGCCAGTCCCAGAAAGATTCCGTCCTCACCGTAAACCCGGTATCGTCCGTCCGGTGCGGGAGAGCGGCTGGTGAGGCAGCCGTTGAGCAAATGCGGCCGGGCCCTTTCCCCTACCCGCAGTTCGGGCAGCGAATAAAACACCGTATCCGTCCCCAGAAACCATTCATCCGGCACACCGCCGTTTTGCGCTGCATCCAGAAGCTGCTGCATGGTGTGGGCATCTTGGATGGCAAACATTCCCGCAACGGTCCGGCGCAGCGCGGACAGCGTGGCCGGCACCCCCATGGCTGCACCGATATCCTCCGCCAGTACACGTATATAGGTTCCCTTGGAACAACAGACGCGAATGCGGTATTCGTTCTGTCCCGCCCGCCCCAGATATTCCATAGAATAGACGGTGATTTCCCGGGGCGTCCGTTCCACCGTCTTCCCTGCACGGGCCGCCTTGTACAGCGGCTGTCCATGAATCTTGACCGCCGAGTACATGGGGGGAAGCTGCTGCTGCCTCCCGGTAAAGCGGTGCAGCGTGTCAAGAAGCTCCTTCTCTCCTACTGTAACCGGAGCCGTTTCCAGCACCGTGCCGGTAATGTCTCCCGTATCGGTACGGGTTCCCAGGCGGATGGTTGCCTCATAGGTTTTATCATGGTTGAGCTGCCGGTCCGCAGCTGCTGTGGCACGTCCCACAAAAACCGCCAGAACGCCGGTCGCCATGGGGTCCAGTGTGCCCGAATGCCCGAGTTTGCGGGTTCCCAGAACGCCGCGCAGCTTGGCCAGGACATCAAAGCTTGTCCAGTCCTGGGGTTTGTCGACAAGCAGGATACCGTTTTTCATCGCGTCCATCCTTACAGAAAAAGACCGAGCAGGCCGCCTTGCTGCCATGCAGGCCGTCGCCCGTTCGGTCCATATTGATTGTTTGACTTATTTCCGGCAAAGGGGCCGGGGCCTTATTCCGAGGCGTTTTCCTCGTCACAGCGGGCAAGCTCTTTCTGGACTTCCTGCAAAATTGCACGCTTGGCATTGTCCAGATTGCCCGAAATCTCGCACCCGGCCGCACGGTTGTGACCGCCGCCACCCAGGCGCCGTGCGATGGCGCAGGCATCCACATTGCGGGAGGTGCGCACACTGATCTTGAAGCTTCCGTCCGGCTGCTGGCGCAGGGTCAGACCCACTTCAACGCCCTCAATGGAGCGCGGCAAGCTGGTCAGATCTTCCAGCTCGGCGTTGGCAACGCCTGTCTGGACAATCTGATCCCGGGTCAGGCAGATCATGGCGCAGCGGTCGTCAAAGAAATATTCCAGGCTTTCCAATGCTTCCCGCTCCGCCTCAATGCGGGAGTGGGAGCGGCACTCAAACAGAATCTCATTGAGGCGCCCCGCCTCGGCACCGGCTTCGATCAGGCGGGCAGCGGCAAGATGGGTCTTGGCCGTGGCACTGGTAAAACGGAAGCAGCCGGTATCGGTGGCTACACCGGTATACAGGCAGTTGGCAATCGCCGGTGTCAGCGGCACCCCCAGGTTGTCGGGGATGAGATCGGTCAGGATCTCGCACACCGCGGCAGCCTGCGGTTCCAGCAAAGTTGCATAGGCATAGCCGCTGTTGGACCCATGATGGTCAATGCAGAGATTGGCACGCTTGACATATTCCTGGACATTATTGTTCTCACCAAAGAGCTGGATGCTGGCAACATCCACCGCCACCACAAAGGAGGGCTCAAAGCTGCCGTCATACCAGTTGATGTCCAGATATTCATACATCTTGGGAATCGGATCGCTGCAAAGTACCGCAGCATTCTTGCCCAGCGCACGCAGGGCAAGGCAAAGCCCCAGAGCGCTGCCGATGGTATCCCCGTCCGGATTTTTGTGGCTCAGGATCAGGATATCGTCCGCGGCACGCAGCCTGGCTGCAGCGGTTTGACGATCCAGAGATTCGGTCATAATGCTCCTCTTTTCTTATTGCCTGACTTCCATCCCGGCAAAAGGGTCCTGCCGGGCCGGTCTCCCGGTGCCGCACAGACGGCACCCGGTCATTCCTCCGGCATCGCTTCCCCTGCGGAGGGTTCCTCCTCGGGAGTCTTGTCGTCAAGCTGTTTCAGAAGTTCGTTGATATGGGCCGCATACGCAGCACCGTCGTCTGCCACAAAGACAAACCTGGGGGCCTTGCGGATATGCATCCGGCGGCTCACCTCGGTGCGCACGTGGCCGGACGCCCGGTTCAGCGCTTTGAGAACCGGCTCAACGCCGCCTTCGCGCCCCATTACACTGATATGCACCTTGGCCACGTCCAAGTCGGGCGTGACGTCCAGGCGGGTCACGGTAAGCAGACCGCCTGTGATGCGCGGATCCTTCATATGGCCGATGATGTCGATCAGTTCACGTTTCATGTCCTGTGCCATCCGGCCCTGATTCTTGGTGGGCATCCTTATCGCCTCCTTATACTCCGCCCGGGGCCGGATCTCGTCCGGCTCCCGTGCGGGAGGGTGTTTTCCATTCGGATGGAAAGCATCAGTCGCGGTACTCCTCCATCTTGAAGCACTCGAAGACGTCGCCTTCCTTGATGTCGGAGAACTTGGTCAGGGTAATACCGCATTCGAAGCCTTCCGCCACTTCCTTGGCGTCGTCCTTGAAGCGCTTGAGAGATGCGATGGAATCCTCGGTGATGACGATGCCGTCACGCACAACACGGATCTGGGCATCGCGGGTAACCTTGCCGGAGGTCACGCGGCAGCCGGCGACCATACCGACGGAAGAAATCTTGTACACCTGGCGGACCTGAGCCTCGCCCAGTGCAACCTCGCGGATCTTGGGAGCCAGCATACCCTTGAGAGCGTCGGAGACATCGTTGATGGCATCGTAAATGACGCGGTACATACGCATCTCGACCTTGGCCTGCTCGGCTTCCGCCTTGGCAATAGCATCGGGGCGGACATTGAAGCCGATGATGATGGCATTGGATGCATCGGCCAGGGAAACATCCGACTTGCTGATGGCGCCGACTCCTGCATGGATGACGCGGACCCGGACCTCAGAGTTGGAGAGCTTCTCCAGGCTCTGCTTGACAGCCTCAGCGGAGCCCTGAACGTCGGCTTTGACGACGATGGGCAGTTCCTTCATATCATTCTGGGCCATCTGGTCGAAGAGGTTATCCAGCGTGACCTTGGTGTAAGCGGCAAACTGGCGCTCCTTGGCCTCGGCCATACGGCGGTCGGCCAGCTCACGGGCCAGACGCTCGTCGGCAACCGCCTCGAAGATATCGCCCGCGGTGGGAACCTCGGTCAGACCGGTGATCTCAACGGGCATGGAGGGAGTGGCCTCGGCAATATCCTGGCCCTTATCGTTGCGCATGGTACGCACACGGCCCACGGCGCAGCCCGCGATCAGGCAGTCGCCGCGATGCAGGGTGCCGTTCTGGACCAGCAGGGTGGCCACCGTGCCCTGGCCCTTGTCCAGGCGGGCCTCAATGACCGCGCCCTTGGCACGGCGGTTGGGATTGGCCTTGAGTTCCATGACTTCCGCTTCGAGAACGATGCGCTCCAGCAGATCACTGATACCCATACCGGTCACGGCAGAGACAGGAATGCAGGCCACGTCGCCGCCCCAGTCCTCGGGAACGATCTCGTACTTGGTCAGCTGTTCCTTGACGCGCTCGGGGTTGGCGGTGGGCTTATCCATCTTGTTGATGGCAACGATCAGCTTGACGTTGGCCGCCTTGGCATGGTTGATGGACTCAATGGTCTGAGGCATGATGCCGTCATCGGCAGCAACGACCAGAACAGCGATATCGGTCATGTTGGCACCGCGGGCACGCATAGCGGTGAAAGCCTCATGGCCGGGAGTGTCCAGGAAGGTGATGACACTGTCGCCGGACGTGACCTGATAGGCGCCGATGGCCTGGGTGATGCCGCCAGCCTCACCTGCGGTAACATTGGTCTTGCGGATGGCGTCCAGGATGGAGGTCTTGCCGTGGTCGACGTGGCCCATGACC
>JAHZHS010000069.1:7099-9824 GCA_019420135.1 Oscillospiraceae bacterium
GGCGGAGTCGAAATCGACCACATCGGAAGCGGAGTGCATCTCGCCCATCTGCATGAACTTGGCGACAACCTTGGCCACGTTCTGCTTCAGGCGGGTAGCCAGCTCACCCACGGTGATCTCGTCAGGGATGGAGATCTTGAGCTGTGCATTGCGGGCCTTCTCCAGCTGGATGCGCTGCAGGCGCTCCGCCTCAGTCTCGCGGCGGCGCTGATACGGATTGCGGCCCTTGTTCTTGTTGTTGAACTTCTGCTTGTTGCCCATGGGCTGATTCTTGCGCTTGGCGGGCATGTTGCGGCTGTCCGCCAGGTCATCATAGCGGGCACTGAACTTGTCGACGTTGACATCCACCGTGCGGGTATCCACCTGCACACGGGCACGCTGGACCTCCACCTTCTCGGTGGTGACCGGGCGCTGTACGCCGGTATCTGCTGCGAGAGCCTGCATGGTCACGCGCTTTTCCTTGCGCTTTTCCGCGGGCTTCTCCTGCTGATGGCGGTGCTCATTGGCCTTGGGCTGCTGTTTGGGCTGCTCTGCCGGCTGCTTGGGCTGAACCGGCTGCTCTGCCTTGGCCTGCGCCTGAGGTGCCGGCTGTGCGGACGGCTTAGCGGGCTCTTTGGCAGCGGGGGCCGCGGGCTTGGGCTGTTTGGTCGGCTTGGGCTCTTCCGGCTTCTCGTTCTGGGAGGCAAAATAGGCATCCAGGCTGGGCTCCGCATTGTCACGGGTCAGCTTTTCCAGCAGGTTGTTGAGTTCCTGCTCATCCAGGGTGCCGCCGGTCTTTTTGGTCTCGCCGGTAAGCTCGGCCACCATATCGATGACCTTCTTGGTAGAAATGCCGAAGTCCTTGGCAACATCGCCGATTTTATACTTAAATTCCATGGGCAGGTTCCTCCTTCTCTTGGGTCAGGTGTTTGGTGCACAGGCGGGCAAGATTTTCGTCCGTCACCGCAAAGACGGCCGCAGGCCGCGGCGTCAACAGGCTGAGCTGTGCTATGGTCAGGGGCATGGCGCGGCAGTCCACCATATCCGTGCAGACTTCACGGATATGCGATGCCGTGCGGCTGCTGGCGTCCGAAGCCAGCAGAACCAGGCTTGCCTTGCCACTGTAAACCGCGTCGCAGACACGGTCATATCCATGCAGCAGACTGCCTGCCTTACGGCACAAACCAAGCGCCCCCAGCAGCAATTCCGGTTCATTCATGGAGCGCCGCCTCCTTTGCCATCTGTTCGGCACAGCGGATTTCCTCCGTCAGGCGCTCGAACACATCATCCGGCACGCTGATTCCAAACGCATTTTCCAGTCGTTTGGCCTTGCGTGCTTTTGCCAGGCAGGCAGCCGACGGGCACAGATAGGCGCCGCGGCCGGCTTTCTTGCCGGTCAGGTCGACGCTGACGGTGCCGTCAGGGGCGCGCACCACGCGCACCAGCTCTTTTTTTGGCTTCTGGGCGTTGCAGCCCACACACCGGCGAACCGGGATCTTTTTTTGCTGCAAATGGCTGACCTCTTTTCCAATCAAACATTTGGCCGGGGCCCTGCCCCGATCCTTATTTTATCCGTGCCACGGCTTATTCCTCGCCGTAGTAACCGGACTCAGGCCGGATATCGATATTGTAGCCGGTCAGACGGGCACACAGGCGGGCGTTCTGGCCCTTGTTGCCGATGGCCAGGCTGAGCTGGTGATCGGGCACCGTGACCCGGCAGCTCTTGGTCTCGCCGGGCAGCAGCTCCACCTTGACCACCTTGGCCGGGGACAGCGCCGCGCTGATGAACTCGGAGACATCCTCGCTCCAGCGGATGATGTCGATCTTCTCGCCGCCCAGCTCCTCAACAATCTTTTCCACACGGGAACCATGGGCGCCGATGCAGGCACCTACAGGATCGACGTTGGGGTCACGGCTGTACACCGCCATCTTGGTGCGGGCGCCTGCCTCGCGGGAGATTGCCTTGATCTCGACGGTACCGTCGTAGATTTCGGGGACTTCCAGCTCGAACATCCGCTTGACCAGACCGGGATGGGTGCGGCTGATGGTCACGCGGGGCCCGCGCTCGGTGGGAACAACATCCACCACGTAAACCTGCAGGATATCCCCTTCCTTGTAATGCTCACCGGGCACCTGCTCATTGCGGGGCAGAACGGCACTGCCGCCCTTGCCCAGATCCAGCGTGACGTTGCCGCGTTCGGGATCGATGGAAACCACCGTTGCCGAAATGATCTCATGGGCACGGGACTGCATCTCGCTGCACTGGGCGCTGCGCTCCGCCTCACGGATGCCCTGGCGGATCACATGCTTTGCCGTCTGGGCGGCGATGCGGCCGAACTCCTTGGTCTTGAGCTGGGTGATGAACTTCTGACCGATCTGGTAGCTCTTGCGCACCCGCTGGGCGTCCTCCAGGCTGACCTGGGTATGAGGGTTCTCAACCTCCTCCACGATCTCACGGGCAAGACTTGCGCGGAATGCCCCGATGGAGGGGTCAATGTCAACGATGACGTTTTCATCCTCGACCTCGTAGTCCTTTTTGACCGCAATCACGATGGCCGCCTTGATCTTTTCGATCAAATAGTCGGCAGGCAGGCCGCGCTCCTTTTCCAGAGCGGCAAGCGCCTCAAAGAACTCGTTATTATTGGTTGCAGTTGCCATTTTCTCGGTTTCCTCCCAAATTCATAATACAGCCGGTTTCATCCAAACCATGGTATCCAGATACCACACGGTGCTGCCTTGCAGCAAC
>JAHZHS010000069.1:9834-10462 GCA_019420135.1 Oscillospiraceae bacterium
AAATCATGATATGCAGATACCATATGGCCGCCGCTGCACAGCAGCCGAAAGTCAGAACAGATCTTCGTCGTCACAGAGCTTGACGTAGCTTGCCGCATCCAGCGCAAAGCTGACGGGGCCGTCCTCCGTCTCAAGGGTGACGGTGCCCTCTGCAAGGCCCATCAGCTTGCCCGAAATTTCCCGGCGGCCCTGTGCATCGGGCCGGATGAGATGGGCCAGACATTTCTGGCCGGTCAGCTGGGCAAAGTGCTCCGGCCGGTTGAGCCTGCGGCCCAGACCGGGGCTGCCGACCTCCAGATAGTAGCTCTGAGAAATGGGATCGGCCTCATCCAGAATAGGATCAATGGCCCGGGAGACCTCTTCGCAAGTATCTGTATCCAGCGGCGTGTCGCGGTCAATCAGGACCCTCAGGAACCAGTCCGGCCCTTCCTTTTCAAAGCGGACGTCCCACAGCCGGAGTCCCATGGCCTCTATTGTTGGCCGAACGAGACTTTCCACCGTAGCCGCAGCACCTGACGTGCCCTGTCCCTTTTTGGCTTTTTCCATCAAACAGCCCCCATCATAAAAAGAAAGCGGACCTGCACGGCCCACTTTCAAGTAATCATCGAACAATAGGAATATACCACAC
>JAHZHS010000007.1:0-4112 GCA_019420135.1 Oscillospiraceae bacterium
CCAACTGCGGCGGCTGCGGCTATGCCGGCTGTGCCGACTACGCCAAGGCCATCGTCATGGACGGTGCACCCACCCACAAGTGTGCTCCCGGCGGCGACAAGACTGCCGACGCCATCAACCGCATCATGGGTGCGGAGGAGAGCGACCGTCCCAGCCTGCGGGCCTTTGTCTCCTGCAACGGCGGCAAGAACTGCGGTGTGCGGTTTGAGTATCACGGCATCCAGAGCTGTGCTGCGGCGGCTGCCGTGGCGGGCGGCCCCACGGCCTGCTCCTTCGGCTGTCTGGGCTTCGGCGACTGCGTCAATGCCTGCATGTTCCACGCCCTCAGCATCAAGGACGGCGTGGCGGTGGTTGACCGTGAGATGTGCACCGGCTGTACGGCATGTACCCGTGCCTGCCCCCGCGGCCTGCTCAAGATGAAGCCCATCGCACCCCAGCCTGCGGTGCTCTGCCGCAACAAGGAGCGCGGCGCTGCCGTGGTCAAGGCCTGCAAGACCGGCTGCATTGCCTGCGGCATCTGCGTCAAGAACTGCCCTCAGGAGGCCATCTTCCTGCACAACAACGTGGCCCGCATCGACTATACCAAGTGCAACGGCTGCGGCACCTGCGTGGAGAAGTGCCCCAAGAAGGTCATCCACTGGGTGGAGGGCGGCCCCACGTCGGTGGACGCTCCCGTGCCCGAGCACGCTGTGCTGTAACGGGCTGACAATGCCATAAGATCAAGCCCCGGCCCCGCCGGATTCTCTTTGAGAAAAAAGTGGGGATCGGGGCTTGACTTTTGGATCCCGGCTGTGCTATAATCTTTTCTGCTACGGAGGATTAGCTCAGCTGGTTAGAGCATTTGCATCACACGCAAGGGGTCTGGGGTTCGAGTCCCTAATTCTCCACCAGGCATCCCGCAGACGAGGTTTTTCGTCTGCGGGATTTTTTTGTGTCTGCCGGTCCGGGTAAGATGCACAAAACCGGCGCTGTATCGCAGGCAATCCAGGAAAAAAGACGTGGTCCGGGTTTGCGGCGCAGGCGGTGACATGGTATAATAAAAAATAATGTTACAGGAGAAAGGCGGGCGGCGCAGATGATCCACATCGCCATTGTGGAGGATGACCCTCAGGTGCGGGAACAGCTTGCCGGCTACATCCGCCGGTATGAGCGGCAGTTCGGCAAAATGTTTGAGCTGACCACCTTTGAGGACGGGGATGAGATCGTCTCCGACTACAAGGCGGTGTATGACATCATCCTGCTGGACGTACAGATGCGCCGCATGGACGGCATGGCTGCCGCGGAGGCCATCCGAAGGGTGGACAAGGACGTCATCCTGATCTTCATCACCAATATGGCACAGTTTGCCATCCGGGGCTATGCGGTGGATGCGCTGGATTATATTCTCAAGCCGGTGCCGTACTTTGCCTTTTCCCAGCAGCTGCAGAAGGCGGTGGACCGCCTGCGCCGCCGCCAGAAGGTTTTTCTGACGGTGCCCATTGATGGCGGGCTGCGGCGCATTGACGTGGCCACCATCTACTACCTGGAGAGTGAGGGCCACTACGTCCGGTTCTACACCGAGGACGGGAATGTGCTCACCCCCGGCAGCCTGAAAAGCTACGAGGAGAAACTGTCCGACAAACCCTTTGCCCGCTGCAACAGCGGATATCTGGTCAACCTGGAACAGGTGCTGGAAGTCCGGCAGAATACGGTGCAGGTGGGACCCCATGCCCTGCAGATCAGCCGTCCCAAAAAGAAGGCCTTTCTGGAGGCGCTGACCGACTACATCGGAGGGGGCGTCAAATGATCCTGCCCGATATTCCCCGACAGTACACTGCCCTGGCCGAGTGGCTGGCCTGCCTGCTGTACATTCTGGCCCTGCGCAGACGGTTCGGACGCACCGCCACGGCGGTATCTGCCGGGCTCTGGCTGGTGGGGCTCAGCCTTTTTCTCCAGCTGACCGGCAATGTCCCCATTGCCTGGTGGATCCCCTGCATGGCGGCTGCCGTGGCCGCCATGTACGCCTTTCTGTATCTGTGCTGTTCGGTCAACGCCCGGGAGGCGGGGTACTGCTGTGCCCGGGCTTTTATCCTGGCGGAATTTGCCGCCAGCCTGGAATGGCAGATCCACTGCCTGCTCTGGCCGCAGAGCGGCGCCCGGGAACCCCGGTCCCTGATCCTGCTGCTCCTGATTTACGGGCTGGTATACGGCTTTGTCTATCGGTTCGAGTTCCGGCGTGTGCGCAAAAATCCCGAGCTGGGCATCACGCGGCGGGCGCTGTGCAGCGCTGTGGTCATGGCTCTGGCCGCCTTTGCGGTGAGCAATTTTGCTTTTGCCCGGGCAGGGACCGTGACCATGGATGTCTTTTATATCCGGACGCTGGTGGATCTGGCCGGCGTGCTGGTGCTTTCCATCCAGCAGGAACAGCTGATGGAGGCCAGCCTCCACCGGGAACTGGAAGCCATGGACAACGTCCTCCACCGCCAGTATGAGCAGTACCAGCAAAGCCGGGAGAGCATCCGCCTAATCAACCGCCACTGCCACGACCTGAAGATGCAGATCGCCGCCATCCGTGCCGAGCAGGACCCTGGCAAGAAGGCCGCTGCCCTGGACGAGATGGAGAGCGGCATCCAAATGTATGAGGCCCAGAACAAGACCGGCAACGCGGTGCTGGACACCCTGCTCACCGCCAAGCGCCTCTACTGCCAGCAGCACGACATCAACTTTACCTGCGTGGCCGACGGTCATCTGCTGGATTTCATGCCCACAGGGGACATCTGTACCATTGTGGGTACGGCGCTGGATAACGCCACCGAGAGCGTTCAGACCCTTGCCGACCCGGAAAAGCGCCTGATCCGCGTGGCCATCTATGCCCAGCACGGCTTTGTCATGCTGCGGTTTGAAAATTACTGCGAGATCCCGGTGCAGCTGGATGCCGACGGCATGCCGCCCCATGGCTACGGGGTGCGTACCGTGCGTGCCGCCGCCGAAAAGTACAGCGGCACCGTTACCGTCCACTGTGAGGATAACTGGTTCATTCTGCGCATTCTGCTTCCCAACCGCACCTGACCGGGCGCGGACAAGCCCCCACAGCACTGCCTTTCCGGGCGATGCTGCGGGGGCTGTTTTTTGCCCTTTGGGAAAGTGCACAAGGGAAACGGGGCGGCATTTGTCAGGTATGCACAAAGAATTTTCGACGCAAAAGGGGGAAAATGCAAAGTTTGCCGGAGAAAAGGCAGGTTGTGCAAATTCCGTGTAAAACAAAACGGGTATGTTACAATAGCATTGTCAAAAACCTCACAGGGGAACGACCGCCGTGCGGAAGGGGCGGTTTTCTCCCGAGGATGTGTCATACAGGACGACCGAAACCATTTCCATCAAGAAAGTGTGAGTTGAGAAAGATGAGCTTGAAAGACAAGATCAAATCCCTGACCCTGGAACAAAAATGTGCACTGCTTTCCGGTGCGGATACTTTCCGGTCGCGGGGACTGCCGCAGTACGGCATCCCTTCGATCTGGCTGTCGGACGGCCCCCACGGCGTGCGCAAGCAGGCAGGGGAGAGCGACCATCTGGGCATCAATCCCAGTGAGCCTGCGACCTGCTTCCCCACGGCGTCGGCCGTTGCCAGCAGCTGGGACCCTGCCCTGGGCGAGGAGATCGGCCGGGCGCTGGGCCAGGAAGCCGCTGCGCAGGACGTTGCCGTACTGCTGGGCCCCGGCCTGAACACCAAGCGCAGCCCGCTGTGCGGACGGAACTTTGAATATTTCTCGGAGGACCCCTACCTGGCGGGCAAGATGGCCGCCGCTTACATCCGCGGCATTCAGGAGAACGGCATTTCCGCCTGCCCCAAGCATTTTGCCGCCAACAGCCAGGAACTGCGCCGCATGGCCACCGACTCGGTGGTGGATGAGCGCACCCTGCGGGAACTCTACCTCACCAACTTTGAGATCGCCGTCACCGAGGGCCATCCCAAGACCATCATGACCAGCTACAACCTGGTCAACGGTACTTACGCCAACGAGAACGCCCATCTGCTCAAGGAGATCCTGCGGGATACCTGGGGCTTTGACGGCGCCGTCGTCACCGACTGGGGCGGTTCCAACGACCATGCCCTGGGCGTCAAGAACGGCTCC
>JAHZHS010000007.1:4122-5501 GCA_019420135.1 Oscillospiraceae bacterium
TGCGGGAGCTGGTCAAGGCAGTCAAGGCCGGCAAGATCTCGGAGGCGGACATCAATGCCCGCCTGGAGGAATTCCTAAACCTGGTGGACACCACCAGCAAGGCATTGGAAAAGGCTCCCAAGACCATTGACTGGGATGCCCACCATGCCCTGGCCCGCAAGGCAGCAGCGGAAAGCATCGTCCTGCTCAAGAACAAGGGCGGCCTGCTGCCTCTGAATCCCGAAAACCGCATTGCGGTCATCGGTGACTTTGCCCAGACACCCCGCTATCAGGGCGCTGGCTCCAGCATGGTCAACGCTCCCAAGGTGGACAGCTTCCTGCAGGTGTTCGAGCAGAGCGGACTCAAGAGTGTCGGCTTTGCAAAGGGCTTTGACCGTTACGGCAAGGCGGACGCTGCCCTGCAGGCCGAGGCCGTCAAGCTGGCCGAGAAGGCGGAAACCGTCCTGCTGTTCCTCGGCCTGGATGAGGTCAAGGAGAGCGAGGGTCTCGACCGCAGCGATATGAAGCTGGCCAAGAACCAGGTGGATCTGCTGCTGGCGGTGCATCGCGCCAACCCCAATCTCGTTGTGATCCTGAGCTGCGGCAGCGCCATTGAGACCAACTGGCAGAGCCATTGCCAGGCGCTGGTCTGGGCAGGCCTGGGCGGCCAGGCAGGCGCCGGTGCCGTGCTGGATGTGCTGACCGGCAAGGTGAATCCCGCCGGCCGTCTGGCCGAGACCTGGCCGCTGCACTGTGAGGACAACCCCTCCTACAACAACTTCGGCAAGGCCGGCCGTACCGTCCAGTACCGCGAGGGCCTTTATGTCGGCTACCGCTACTATCAGACGGCGGGAATGCCGGTGGCCATGCCCTTCGGCTACGGCCTGTCCTACACCACCTTCGAATACAAGGATCTCCACGCTACGCCCACCGGTGTTTCGCTGACGGTCACCAATACCGGCGACCGCGCAGGCGATGAGGTCGTCCAGGTCTACATCTCCAAGCCGGACGCCGAGATCTTCCGACCCATGCAGGAGCTCAAGGGCTTTGCCCGTGTCTCGCTGGAGGCAGGGGAGAGCAAGACCATTGCCATCCCGCTGGATGACAAGGCTTTCCGTTACTGGAATACGCCCGCCGGTCACTGGGCTGTGGAAGGCGGCGACTATGTGGTTCGCGTGGGCGCTTCCTGCGAGGATATCCGTCTGGAAGCCACCGTCAATGTGCCTTCTTCCGGCGACGAAAATCCCTACGTCGGCAACTCGCTGCCCCACTACGTCAGCGGCCAGGTGCAGGATGTGCCCGAGGTGGAGTTCTCGGCCATTCTGGGCCGCCCCATCCTGGAGGAAAAGGTGGCCATCGACCGCAACATGACCCTGGGCGAGATCGGCCATGCCCGCAGC
>JAHZHS010000007.1:5645-27936 GCA_019420135.1 Oscillospiraceae bacterium
TGGTCAGCATGGGCATGGTGGACGGCCTGGTCATGGAACTCAAGGGCTTCTGGATCATCGGTATCCTGCGCGTCCTCTTTGAGCTGGTCCGCAATATGGTGCTCAATTCGTTCATGGAAAAGCGCATCGCAGAGAAAAAGGAGAGCAAGTGATGAATATCTGGTCTAATTTCGCCGCAAAACATCCGGCGGCAGCCAAGTGGGTGCGTGAAGGCGGCCTGTTTGTCATCGTCAGCAATGTCATTACGGTATTCAAGTACCTGATGCTTCAGTTCCTGCCGGCGGCTTTCGCGGGCCTGGGCGATGCCAGCTTCGGCTGGCCGGGCATTCCCATCACCCTGTTCGGCGAGACCTTCGAGTGGAACATTCTGGGTTACGATCAGGCACACGGCGGTCTGGCTTACTTCTGCGCCTACATGGTGGCCATGGTCATCGGTGAATGCATCAACTTCCCCATCCAGCGCAACTTTGTCTTCCGCTCCAAGGGCAAGCTTGGCCCCCAGATCGCTTGGTACCTGCTGGCGTTCTGCCTCAGCACCTGCAGCGTCAACTCCATCAACTGCATCTGGGTCGCGGTGGCCGGTCTGCTGGTTCCCGACTTCATCTACAACATCGGCACCACGGTGCTCAACGGCGGCATCTCGATGATCGTGTTCTTCTTTGTCAACAAGATCATCTTCCCCTCGGCGGACAGCGCCCCCAAGGCTGCCGGCAGCGCTGAATAATTTCTGCAACTGAACCATTTCCCTGCGGAATCCGACCTTCCGAATCAATATCCCTGTACTCCGGATGCCGCATCCAACCCCCGCTCACGCCAGTCCCGTGGGACGGGGGTTGGTTTATGCCGGGACGTTTTTTGCAGGGGGCGGCGCCGTGCGCCTTGCGCAGCGGGGCGCACAACGGTATAATAAAAACAGAATGACCGGCTGAAAGGTACGGTGAAACGTGAAACAGATCGCCATAGTTGAAGATGAAACCCCGGCAGCCCAGACGCTGACCGAGTATATCGCGCGCTACGCAGCCGAAACCGGCCAGGAGTTTGAGGTCACCAGAAGTGAGAGCGGGGAAAAATTTCTCCGGGAATACCGCCCCGTTTACGCGGTGGTGTTCCTGGACATCCAGATGCCCGGCCGGGACGGTATGGAGACCGCTGCCGCCCTGCGGAAGCTGGACCGGAATGTCTCCCTGATTTTTGCCACCAATCTGGTTCAGTATGCTCTGAAAGGTTACGAGGTGGATGCGGTGGGATTTCTGGTCAAGCCGGTCAGCTACTATGATTTCTCGCTGAAATTCAAAAAAGCGCTGGACATCTATCTGATGAATGAGGAGCGCAGCTTCACGGTCAACTCGTCGGGGGGCATCTGCCGGATCTCCACCGACAAGCTGATGTATGTGGAGGTCCTTAATCATCGTCTGATCTATCATCTGGTGGACGATGCCATCGAGCGCACCGGCGTGCTCTCCGATGTAGAGCAGGAACTGCACGATTTCGGATTCCTGCGCTGCAACAAGTGCTATCTGGTCAATCCCAAATTTGTGGTCAAAGTCAAGGGATACACGGTCCAGGTGGGCAGCACCACGCTTCAGATCAGCCGCCCCAGGCGGGCGGCTTTCCTGGCGGAACTGACCAACTGGTACGCAGGTTTCCAGGGAGGAAAGTGACGATGGCGGAACTGTCCTTTATCTATTGGGAAGTCATCCTTGAATTCCTGTTTGAGCTGTATGTTTTTTACGGCCTGACCTTTTTCACCCTCAAGCGCCGGCCGCGGTTCTGGCTGCGCCTGCTGGGCGGTGCGGCCGGGGTCCTGGTGCTGGCCATCGGTGCAGCCGCGGCCTACCGGCTCTGGGGGGATACCGTACTGGGACGGATCGGGGTCTACCTTGTCCTGTTCGCCGTTACCATCGCCCACATGTACCTTTGTTTCGCACAGCAGTTTTCCACCATCCTGTTCTGCTGCAGCGTGGCCTATGCAGCCCAGAATATGTGCTACAAGCTGCGGCTGATGGTGCTGGATCTCTGCCGGGGGGCACTGGATCAGGTACGGGATGTGCCGCACTTCCTGCTGTATTATCGCATCGTCTATGTGATCTTCTTTGCAGCGACGGCAGCGCTGGCGTATTTCCTTTTTATCCGGCGGACAACGCGCTATCTCAACCGATGGCAGATGGATCGTCAGCTGCTGGCCCTGTGCGTGTTTGTACTGGTCGTTGCGGTTTTTCTCTGCTCGGTAGAGGATATTTACTTTACTCTGCTCGGCACTCGGCTGGAACAGGAATTTGAGGCCCTGGGTTACCTGGTGCTGAAGGAAACCGGCAACCTTTTCTCAGTGACATGCTGTGTGATTGTGCTGCAGCTGGCCAGCCGAACGGCGGAGCAGAGGGAACTCAAACAGGAAGTGGAATATCTGCAATATACCATTCGCCAGAGCCGCCGCCAGTATGAGATCGCCAAGGATACCATCGACCTCATCAATATCAAGTGTCATGACATCCGCTACAAGATCGCTGCCCTTGGGGCGAAGAACGGCGAGATCGGGGAGCAGGCCATGGAGGATCTGCGCAAAAGCATCTCGATTTATGATGCCAAGGTGGAGACGGGCAATCAGCTGCTGGATGTCCTTCTTACCGAGAAAAGCCTCTACTGTGAACAGAACGGCATCACCTTCTCCTGTATGGCGGACGGTGAAAAGCTGGACTTCATCGACGACAGCGACCTTTACTGCCTGTTCGGCAACATTGTGGACAATGCGCTGGAGGCGGTCAAGGCCATTTCGGAGCAGGAACGCCGCGTCATCAACCTGCTGGTCAAGGCGCAGGGAGATCTGCTGATGATTCAGGCGGACAACTATTTCGACGGTACCCTCACCTTCCGCGACGGCCTGCCGGTGACCACCAAGGCGGACAAGAATTACCACGGCTTCGGCCTGCGCAGCATCCGCATGATCGTCCATAAATACGACGGCACACTGACCACCTTCGCGGAGGGAGACGTCTTTCATCTGAACATTCTGTTCGGTGCAAACAGCAAAGAATGATCCCAATGTCAGAATACGAAAAAAACGTACAGTTCCGGAAACACCTGTTGAGAGCAGGTGTTTCTTTTGTTATATTGTAACTAATGAGCCGAGATTTGTGGGATAATTTTGTGGAAACATGGGGGATTCCGCTTCTGCCACACAGCGCCGTCACGACAAGCAAAGGAGGACACAACAAGGAGAAAACGGCGAAACTGGCGGCGGTAGTCTCCGTCTGCGTCGGCACTCCGGGCGTCCCTGATAGACCTTTCCTGCCCGAAGTTCCCCGGACACAGACGGTGAAACTCCACAGCGCCGCGGCCCCGGCTTGATGCCCGCAGCCACACCCTGTGTGGACTGCGCAAAGACTGTGCTTTCCCCCAAGAGGGGAGAGTGCGGTGATCTGAAATAGGAGGGATTTCTTTTGGCAAAAGAGAAAAAGAAGAAAAAGCTGAGCGCCAAGGTCTTCACAGCGATCGTTGCACCGCTGCTGGCCATCCTGCTGGCGTTCTCCATCGCACTTGCCACCATCGCGCCCATGTCCTATGACCTGGTTCTGCGCGATATCTTCGGTGAGACCGAATTCAATTTCGGCGACTCCACCAACGGTGTGGACGCGGAGTATTATACCCGCGACATCACCGATTCCGATGAGCTGCAGGCTGCCGAGCAGGCTTACACCCGCAAGGCCGGCGCTGAAGGCTTTGTTCTGCTCTACAACAAGAACGACGGCGGCAAGGGCCTGCCTGTTGCAGCCGGCTCCAAACTGAGCCTGTTCTCGGCCTCTTCCATCAACCTGCTGGCTGGCGGCACCGGTTCCGGCGTCAGCACCATCTCCAGCGACATGCGCACCGCTCTGCAGGAACAGGGCTTCTCCATCAATGAGTCGCTGTGGAACTTCTACACCGAAAACAAGGACACCTACACCCGCGGCGGCGGCGCCATCATGTACGGCGGCGCCGAAGACTGGTCCATCAACGAGGCGCCCATCGACGCCATCCCCGATGAGGCCAAGACCGAAGCCCAGGGCACCACTCCCATCTTCTTCATCTCCCGTACCGGCGGCGAGGGCCGTGACCTGGGCCGCTACATGGGCGACTGGACCGACATCGAGGAAGACAAGGACAAGCATTACCTGGAGCCCGACTCCGTCGAGCTGGGTGTCATCAGCTACCTGAACGATAACTTCGACAACGTCATCATCGTTGTCAACACCAACAACGCCTTTGAGCTGGGCTGGATCAAGGATTACCCCAACATCTCCGCTGTCCTGTGGGCACCCGGTGCCGGCGGCGATACCTGCCGCTCCATCGCTGATGTGCTCAGCGGCAATGTCAACCCCTCCGGCCATCTGGTGGATACCTTCGCCTACGATGCCTTCTCCTCTCCTGCCATGCAGAACATGGGCGATACCATGCTGGTCAACAACGGCGAGGATGTGCAGGCCGGCATCTTCTACGATGAAGGCATCTACGTCGGCTACAAGTACTACGAGACCCGCTACTTTGACAAGATGCTGGATCAGGGCAATGCCGGTGACTACGACTATGCCACCACCGTGCAGTACCCCTTCGGCTACGGCACGACCTACACCACCTTCCAGTGGTCCGATTTCCAGATGAGCAGCATGGATGAAAACGGTGACATCCAGATCAGCGTCAAGGTCACCAACACCGGCGCCGTTGCCGGCCGTGACGTTGTCCAGGTCTACCTGAACACCCCCTACACCGACTACGACCGCACCAACCACATCGAGAAGGCCGCTGCCTCTCTGGTCGGCTTCGAAAAGACCGGCGAACTGGAGCCCGGCGCTTCCGAGACGGTCACCGTCACCGTCAACGAGAAGGACTTCATCTCCTACGATGATGTCCAGGCCAAGACCTACATTCTGGAAGCCGGCGATTACCTGCTGACCGCTGCCACCAACGCCCACCACGCTGTCAACAACTTCCTGGCTTACCAGGGCGCTGCCAACGACGGCCTGTTCGGCACTCCCGATCCCGCTTTCGTGGGCAAGTGGACTTACAGCTACGCTGCCAACGGCGGTGTGGACAACGTCACCTTCTCCACTTCCGAGACCGGCGCTGCAATCACCAACCAGTTTGACACTGCCAGCTACGATGAATTTACCCCCCGTGACCAGTACCTGACCCGTCAGGACTGGACCGGCACCTTCCCCAAGACCCACGGCAACCAGGACAGCCAGCGCAAGAGCGAATACAGCGAGAAGAACGGCTATACCTGGGAGCTGGAAGTCTCCGACAGCATCAAGGATGCCATCCTGGCAAAGGGCGCTGAGGCGTCCCTCAACCCCATGAGCGAGGAAGAGGCTGCCTCCAAGGCCGGCGTCTACGGCCAGGACGGCGACCTGGAACTGATCGATTACCGCGGCCGTGACTTCGACGAGGTCGAGGCCGAGGGCGGCTGGGACGCCCTGATCAACCAGATGGACGCCAGCGAACTGGAGAACATCATCCGCAACGGCGGTTACCAGACCCTGGCATCCACCGCTGCCGGCAAACCCCGTGCCATCGACTTCGACGGCCCCTCCGGCCTGAACGAGGGCGGCGTCACCCATGAGCCCTACTCCATCACCTACCCCTGCGCCACCAACCTGGCCGCCAGCTGGGATCGTGAAAACTCCTACCTCCACGGCTACTACGTGGGTGAGGATGCTCTGGCCGCCGACGGCAACTGGGGCGATCATTCCTACATCGGCATCATCTCCGGCTGGTACGCACCGGCTATGAACATCCATCGCACCCCGTTTGCAGGCCGTAACTTCGAGTACTACTCCGAGGACGGCTTCATGTCCGGCGAGATGGCCCTGCAGGCCGTGTCCGCCTGCTCTCAGAAGGGCGTCTACGCTTACATCAAGCACTTTGCCCTGAATGACCAGGAGGATCACCGCAACGGTGTGGCCACCTTCTCCAACGAGCAGGCCATCCGTGAGATCTACCTCAAGCCCTTCCAGACCTGCATCGAAGAGCGTCCCACCACCACCATCAAGGTGCAGCAGTACGATGCCGACACCGACACCTACACCGAGACGACCGCAGACATTCCCGCTGTCATCGCTGTCATGTCCTCCTACAACCGCATCGGCTGCACCTGGGCAGGCGGCAACTACAACCTGATCACCGGCGTGCTCCGCAACGAGTGGGGCTTTGACGGCTCCGTCATCACCGACTACGACAACGGCGGCTACATGGACACCGAGCAGTGCATCCGCGCCGGCGGCGACCTCAAGCTGACCGGCTACGCGGTGGATGCTCCTCTGGACATCACCAACCCGGCTTCCCAGTACTACGCCCGTCAGTCTCTCAAGCACATCCTCTACACCACCGTCAACTCCAACGCTATGAACGGCGTTGTCCACGGCACGGTGGTCGGCGAGCTGCCCTTTGCAAACTACTACTTCATCATCATCGGTGAGTGGATCGTTGCCATCGCTCTGATCGTCTGGGGCGTTGTGGCCATCCGCCGCCGCTGGAAGGCAGAAAAGGCAGCCAAGTAATTTCCTTTGCTGAATCGGTCAGGCCCTCCTGACGAATACAAATCTCCTTGTTGGCAAGCCGGCCCGGAATGGACGCAAGTCCGCCGGGCCGGCTTGTTTTTTTGCCCTGCGTCCCGTTGACGCCCCGCGGCTTTGGGGGTATAGTGAAGAAAAAGCGTGCGGCGGCAAACGGCACAGTCTGGCTGCCGCATGGCAGGAAAGGGCGGCCTCTCTATGCGCATCACCGTTCTCGTGGAAAACACCACCCCCACCAAAGTTCTCACCGCCGAACACGGCCTGAGCCTCTATCTGGAATACCGCGGCACACCCTGTCTTCTCGACGCAGGGGCCAGCGGTGCCTTTGCCGCCAATGCGGACACCCTGGGCATCCCTCTGGACAAGATTCAGCTCGCCCTGCTCTCCCACGGCCACTACGACCATGGGGGTGGGCTGGGAGAATTCCTGCGCCGCAATGCCGTGGCACCGGTGTATGCCATGGCCGGGGCGTGCCAAGCCTATTATTCGGGAGACGGGGAAATGCGCCATGACATCGGCATCCCTGCACCGGTGAAATCCTCTCTGGCCGGACGCCTCCGCCCGGTGGACCGCGTGGCGCAGCCCCTGCCGGGACTGTGGCTGATCCCCCATACCACACCGGGCCTGGAGGAGATCGGCAAGGCCAAAAAACTCTACCGCGGCACGGCGGATGGGGTGACGCCCGATGATTTCTCCCATGAGATGAGCGTGGTCCTGGAAACCTCCCGGGGACTGGTGGTCTGCAACAGCTGCTGCCATGCAGGGCTGCAGGCGGTTCTGGGGGAGGTGACGGAGCAGTTTCCCGGACGGCCCATCTGGGCCTTTGTGGGCGGGCTGCACATGCGCGGCCGCAGCCACGGATGCGAGATCTGCACCTTCACCCCGGAGGAGCTGCAGGCCGTGGCCGACTGCGTGATCGACCACAGTGTAGGTACCGTCTACACCGGCCACTGCACCGGGTCGGTGGCCTTTGATCTGCTCCGCCCGCTGCTGGGGGAGCGCCTGCAGCCGCTGACCACCGGACAGGTCATCGACCTGCCGGACTGAACCTGTCAAAAGGAGGAAACATCCATGTGCGGGCGGTATCATTTTTCCACGGCGGGCAGCCCGGCCTTGCAGGCGCTGGCCAGACGGCTTCAGCGCGTGGAGGGGACCCTGCCTGCGGAGGGCGATGTGGCGCCCTCCCAGACTGCCCTGGTGGTGGTGCAGGGGGCGGCAGGCCCGCAGGTCTGCCTGCGCCCCTGGGGCTGGACCGGGCAGGTGGGACAGATCATCAACGCCCGGGCCGAGACGGTGACCGAAAAGCCCCTGTTCCGGGACAACTTTGCCCGGCACCGCTGTGTGATCCCCGCCAGTTCCTTCTATGAGTGGGACGCGGGCTGCCATCCCTACCGGTTTGCCCTGGAGGGGGAACCCCTCTACCTGGCAGGCATCTGCAATGCCGAGGGCCGCTTTGTCATCCTGACCACGGCGCCTAACGGCTGTATGCGGCCCATCCATGACCGTATGCCCCTGATCCTGCGCCGGGAGGAGGTCCGCCCCTGGCTGGCCGATCCCGCTGCAGCCCGGATACTGCTGGGAAAAATCCCGCCCGAGCTGGACCGGGAAAGCCTGGACGGTCAGCTGCGCCTGGAAGATCTGACCTGAAAAACAGAAACGCCCCGTTCCTGGCCCATGGGTCAGGGACGGGGCATTTTGCAGAAGTTGAGGCAAAAACTTTACCCGGCAGCGGGCAGGATCATGTCGATGCCGGTCTGGATGGTCTCCTTGTCCAGCGCGCCGAAGGCATGGGCAACCAGATAGCCCTCAGCGTCGATGAAATAGGTGGTGGGCAGGGCGTTCACGCTGTAGGTGATAGAGGCGTTGTACTCGGTATCGTAGTAGACGGGGAAGGTGTATCCCTGCTCCGCAATGAAGGAGGAGGCTGCATCCACCGTTTCCCGGGAACCGTCGGTGGCATTGACCATGACAAAGTGGATATCATCGCCGTACTCGGCATAGATCTCCTCAAAATCGGGCATCTCGCTCTTGCAGGGGCCGCACCAGCTGGCCCAGAAGTTCAGCACCACCGGTTTGCCGAGAAAATCCGACAAGTGCACTTCGTTGCCTTCCAGGTCGGTGACGGTGAAGTCGGGGGCGGTCATGCGCTGGGCCTCGCTGTCGGAAGCATCCCCAGCGGAATCCGCCGCGCCATCCTCGGGGGTGTCTGCGGAATTGCTGCCGGACGGCTCCGCGGTGTTGTCAGTCTGGGAGGCGCCGGGCTCGGCTGCCAGGGTGTCTGGGGCAAACTGGTTGCCCAGCTGGTTGTACAGCAGGGCAGCAGCGCCCAGAACCAGCACAAAGGCGGCGGCCACGACAATGAGGGGCAGAATCTTTCTCATACAAAACTCCTTTCCGGTCAGCTCAGAGCGGTCAGCAAACGGCCCAGAAGGCCGGTCATCATCAGCACACCAATGAGGATCAGCAGTCCGCCGCTCACGGCATTGATGATGCGGTAATGGCCCTTGACCCAGTCAAAGGCGGATTTCAGCCGGTCGATGAGCACCGCGCTGAAGAGGAAGGGCACCCCCAGGCCCAGGGAGTAGGCCAGCAGCATGAGCATGCCTTCCCCCACATGTCCCTGCTGGGAGGCCAGCAGCAGGGCCGAACCCAGAAAGGCGCCCACACAGGGCGTCCAGCCGATGGAAAAGATCACCCCGAACAGGGCGGAGGAGAAAAATCCCAGGTTGGAGGTATCCACCGAACGCCGTCCTCCGGCAAACAGATTGAGCCGCAGCACGCCCAGATAGTTGAGGCCGAAGATGACGACGATGAGACCGGATACAATGTTGACGGCGGTCTGATACCGGGTCAGCAGGCTGCCCAGGGTCCCGGCCAGGGCGCCCATCAGCACAAAGACGACAGTAAAGCCCAGCACAAAGCCCAGGGCGCAGGTCAGCGTCCGGCGGATGCTGCGCTCGCCGCCGCCCGCAAAGTAGGAGATATAGATGGGCAGCATGGGCAGCAGACAGGGGGAAACGAAGGTGATGATGCCTTCCAGAAAGAGAATGAAATACTGCATGGGCAGGCTCCTTTTTTGTTTCGGGGCGGACAGACCCGTGTTTTGCCCCGGCAACATCGCCGGGTATGGCGTTCAGTATATCATAACTATATAAGGTTTGCCAGGAATTTTCCGTGACCTTGTCACACAGCGCTGCCCGGTTTGACATCGGGGCAAAAGCGTTTTATACTCACCATAGTAAATTCTTTTCGAGGGCGGGGGTCGGACCATGTCGTTTGCAGAATACTTCCCTGTGTGGGACAAGCTGGACAAGGCGCAGCAGCAGATGCTTCTGGATGCCGTGACCCTGCGCAGCGCCAAGGCAGGGACCATCCTGTACAGCGGCGGCTCCGACTGCCTGGGGCTGGTGGTCGTCCGGTCGGGACGGCTGCGGGCATACAGCCTGTCGGGGGAGGGGCGGGAGATCACCCTCTACCGTCTGTTCGAGCGGGATATCTGCCTGATGACCTCCTCCTGTATGATGCAGAATCTCCAGTTCGATGTGACCATCGAGGTGGAGAAGGATGCTGAGTTCTGGGTGATCCCGCCCGCTGTCTACCGGGACCTGACCGAGCAGTCCCTGGCGGCGGCCCGCTATACCAACGACCTGCTGGCCACCCGCCTGTCCGACGTCATGTGGCTGATGGAGCAGATCCTGTGGAAAAGCTTTGACAAGCGCCTGGCGGAGTTCCTGCTGGAGGAGAGCGCCATCGAGGGCTCGGACCAGCTCAGCCTCACCCATGAAAAGATCGCCAACCACCTGGGGACCGCCCGGGAGGTGGTCACACGGATGCTGCGCTATTTTCAGGGGGAGGGGATGGTCCGCCTCACCCGCGGTGCGGTGGAACTGACCGACACCGATGCCCTTGCCAAACTGGCCGGACGCTGAGCCGGCAGCATTTACAACAGACAAAGCCCGCCGGGGCCCGTCTCCTGCCATGCAGGAGGGGACGCCCGGCGGGCTTTTTGTGCTGGGGGAAATGCCGCAAATTTTATTTTTCTTCCTCTTCGGGAACGGGGGTGACGACGACCTTGATCTTTTCCACCCGCTTGCCGTCCATGGCCAGGACCCGGACGCTGACGTTTTCATACTGGAAGGTGTCTCCCACCTCGGGGATGCGGGCCAGCTCGGCCATGACCCAGCCGCTCACCGTCACCACGTCCAGTTCCTTGTCGATGTCCAGCCGTTCAAACAGCTTCTGGACGTTGGTGTTGCCCAGAACTTCATATTCGTTCTCGCCGGTCTGCTTGATCTCCTCCACGACCTCGTCGTGCTCGTCCCAGATCTCGCCCACCAGCTCTTCCAGAATGTCCTCCATGGTCACGATGCCCACCGTGCCGCCAAACTCATCCATGACCACGGCCAGATGGGATTTGCTTTTCTGCAGATCCTGCAGCAGCTCACCGATCAGCTTGTTGCCGGTGACATAAATGGCCGGACGAATGATGGAAGCAATGTCCTTGTCGGTGTGGTAGACGTAATTGTGGAAGTCCTTCTGGTAGAGAATGCCGATGATGTGGTCGATGCTGTCCCGGTAGACGGGGATACGGGAGTATCCCGTCTCGGCAAAGATGGGGGCGATATCCTCCTTGGAATCATCCACCGACACGGCGGTCAGGTCGATGCGGGGGGTCAGAACGTCGATGGCTTCGGTCTCGGTAAATTCAATGGCATTGCGGATCAGCGAGCCCTCCTGGGTATCGATGCCGCCCTCCTGTTCCGCCTCGTCCACGATGGTCAGCAGTTCTTCCTCGGTGACGGCCTGGCTGTCGGAGGAGCGGAAGATCAGGGACAGCAGCTTTTTCCACAACCCGAACAGAAAGTTGAAGGGGGTCAGCACGAACATCAGGACGTTGAGCAACGGCGCCGAAAACTTGGCGAAAGCCTCGGGGGATTCTTTGGCGATGCTCTTGGGGGAGACCTCACCGAAGATCAGCACCACCACAGTGGTGACCGCGGTGGAGACGCTGGGCCCGGCATCGCTGCCCAGCCAGTCCACAAAGAGCAGGGTGGCCAGGGAGGCGCAGGCGATGTTCACGATGTTGTTGCCGATCAGGATGGTGGACAGCAGGCTGTCGTAGTTCTCCGACATGCGCAGCACCAGGCGGGCACGTTTGTCGCCCTTTTCCGCCATGTTCTTGATGCGGATGCGGTTGAGCGAGGAGAACGCAGTCTCGGTGGCCGAAAAATAGGCCGACATGACTACGCAGGCAATAATGATGAATATTGAGACGGTATCGTCGTTCATGAATGTATTCCTTCCTTGATGATCCCCGCGGGAAACTCTTACCCGGCTGCGGGAGCATTGCCCGCAGCTTCCGGCGGGGGAGACTGCGCCGGAAAAAGACAACAAAAAGGCACAGCCCCTTCGCCTGGTTGGACGTCCGGCACAGCCTGCCGCGCCATGGCGGAAGGTCTGCCCCGGCACGACCCGTTCAGGCGGGAGCCATGCCTTTTGCTATATGCAACAGTATGGGTTGGCATCACTGTCGATGTCGGCCACTGTCAATTCCTCCGGTTCTGTAAGATGTTACTACATCATACCGCAATTTTTCACAATTCGCAATGGGGTATCCCAAAATATCCCCGGAAATCATGAAAAAACAGTCCGGATATGCCCTGGAACCGGGCAATCTGCGCAGAAAAACGGGCGTCAGCCCACAAGGAGGATCAGCCCTGTGCCGGAGCAGTCTTTTCGGCGTCGGCAGCCAGCTGCTTGCGGAAAAGGGTGCGGAAGATCAGCCGGGTCAGCGGGCCGCAGTAGAGCAGCTGCCACAGCAGGGCCATGGGCAGGTTGAGGCCGAAGGTCTGCACCCAGGTGCCGAAGCTGGGGGTCTTGAACAGCAGGGTGGCGATGAGGCTCATAACCGGGCACATGATGCAGACGATCATGAGGGAGGTGGCGTAGGTGATGAACTGGGGACGGTCGGTGGGACGCATGAAGGTGAAGGCCAGGCGCACGGCCAGCTTTTCCACCACAAAGAACTCGAGGATGAAGGCGATGGGCGCCATGATAGGCAGCTCATGCAGCGCCAGCAGGAAGGTGATGTTTTCCACACCGCCCCGGGCCAGAGCCACGTTGTAGACGATCATTCCATAGACCATGAGCAGGGCCATGATGATGGTGAAAACAATGTTCTGAAATAAGGTTTTCGGCATGATTCTTCTCCTTTGATAGTTTTGGTGATCGGCAAATATCTGTGGCAGAGGGGCAAAAAAACAGAAGCAGCCAAACTTTCGTTCGCTGCTTCTGTCTGCGCGACCTACCATTTGTACAGGAGTATAACACGCGCAAAACCCGCTTCGTAAGCGTTTTTTTTACTTTTGTCGGAATGACCGGAATCCTTGCGATAGGTGTGAGCAGATTTTGTGGAAAGATGGCTCACTTGTCGCCTTCAAACCCTTGCTTCAGAACCTCGCAGTGACATCGGCTGACGGTCTTCGCCGGCGGCCGAAAATAGGCGGTAGGGCGGACTGTCGGCGGTGTTTGAGGACACAGGCCCGGCAGTTGCCGTGGCCGGGGCAGGTCTGCTTGTGACAAGGGCAATCCACGGCATTGCTCCAACGGGAGAGCAGGGGCTCACCGTGCTTTCTGCAAAAGCTCGGCAGCCTGGGCCACCGTCAGCACCTGGCCGGCACTGACCACCTTGCCGTTGACAGCCAGGGCGGGGGTGCTCATGACACCGTAGGCCGCGATTTGGGTAAAATCGGTCACGTGGCCGATGGTGGCGTCGATGCCCAGCTGGTCCAGCGCCGCGCGGGTATTGGCTTCCAGCTGGTTGCACTTGGCACAGCCGGAGCCCAGCACTTCCACTTTCATGCTGCCGGATGCGGCAGTCCCTGCCGGAGCCGCGGATGCCCCGCAGCAGCAGGATGTGGTTTCTTTCTTTTTACCAAACAGTCCCATAATAAATGACCTCCTTAATTATAAAAACAAAAACGAAAACAGATTGAAGAGATATCCCACCAGAATAATACCGATGGTGCAGATGGCGATGAAGATGCCCAGCAGTTTGGGCTTTACCGCCTTGCGCAGCATGACGAGGGAGGGCAGCGACAGGGTGGTCACCGCCATCATGAAGCTGAGCACGGTGCCCAGCTGGGCGCCCTTGGCCAGCAGGGCTTCGGCGACGGGGATGGTGCCGAAGATGTCGCCGTACATGGGGACGCCCACCGCCACGGCCAGCACCACGCCCAGGGGATTGCGGCTGCCCAGGATGGTGGCGATCCAGCTTTCGGGGATCCAGTTGTGGATGACGGCACCGATGCCCACACCCACCAGAATATAGGGAAACACCTTGCGGAAGGTGGAGACCATCTGCTCCCGGGCGTAGACCAGGCGCTGTCCCTGGGTGAGGGTGGGGGCGTCGATGTCGGCGGCACGGGTAGCCCGGATGAAGGGTTCCACCTCATCTTCCAGGTGCATGGCTTCGATCAGGCTGCCGCCCACCACCGCCACGGCCAGTCCCACCACGGTGTAGGCCGCGGCGATCTGCCAGCCGAAAATGCTGGTGAGCAGCAGCAGGCTGCCCAGATCCACCATGGGCGAAGAGATCAGAAAGGAGAAGGTCACGCCCAGGGGCAGGCCCGCGCTGGTAAAGCCGATGAACAGCGGGATGGAGGAACAGGAGCAGAAGGGGGTCACGGTGCCCAGCAGGGCGGCAAACAGATTGGCTCCGATGCCGTGGAAGCGCCCCAGCAGCCGCTTGCTGCGCTCGGGCGGGAAGTAGCTCTGGATATAGCTGATGAGGAAGATCAGCACGCACAGCAGAATGGTGATCTTGATGACATCATACAGAAAGAACTGAAGGCTGCCGCCGATCCGGGTGGTCACATCCACCGACAGGGCGGCCAGCAGGCGGCCGATGAGAGCGTTGAGCCATTTCATGCCCAGCAGCTGGTCCTGCACAAAATTCCAGATTAATGACATGAGCAGCCTCCTTCCTGAGTGGGGCAGTCAAAGCTGTCCACAAAAGCACGGAACTCCGCCAGCGTATCCCCGCAAAGGGAATAGTGGGTCCATTTTCCCTCCCGGCGGGCGCAGACCAGGCCGCACTCGCACAGGATTTTCATGTGGTGAGACAGGGTGGGCTGGGAAATGTCGAAGGCCTCCAGCAATTTGCAGGCGCATTTTTCCCCGCCCGAAAGCAGGCGCACGATCTTCAGGCGGTTGGCATCGCCAAGAGCCTTGCAGATCAGCGCGGCATCCATATCGGACATGGTATTCACCTCACATTGATAAGCGTCTATGTGACAGTATACTCACAAATAGATAAATGTCAATATGAAAATGCAAAAAAATGAGCCGGACCCTTGTCGGCAGGTTGCCGTGAAGGGTCCGGCTCTTTTTCAGGAAGGCGAAAGAAAACGGGGATAAGAGGAAAATGCTGTCCGCGGGCATCGCCCTTACCGGCAAGTCGTTTACTTCTCCTCCGACGGGGCAGTTCCGGCAGAGGGCCGGGCGGCGGCTTCCGCCGGCCCGGCCTGACGTTCGGCCCGGCGGTGCCGTCTGCGGCGGCCTGCGCGGATGACAAGCACCAACAGCAGCAGTGCGGCAGCGCCGCCGCCCACCAGCAGGGGCAGAGGCAGGGAGGGACGGGCCACAGCAGCCAGAGTGTCCTCGCCGTCCCGGATGGCAAAGACCAGATAGCTGCCGTCCCTGGTGACGTCGGCCTTGCGCCAGCTGCCGTCGGCGCCCCGCAGATAGATGTCGGTATTGGTATCCGCAGGCAGGTAGTGGAGGCGGACCTCTCCCGCAGTGCCGGAGGGCAGGGCGAACTGCCAGCTCTCGGTGACAGTCAGGGCGGCGGGGGCGGCATCGCTTTGGGTCAGGGACAGCGTCCCCTCCCCAAAGGAGCCTTCCGCCAGCAGCACCGCCCGGCCGTTCCGCTGTTCGGTGCTCTCGATGACCGAGACAAAGGGGGTGTAGACGGCGTTGACCGTCTCATCAAAAACAATGTGTCCGGCGTCAAAGTCCGCCCACCGGGCGGTGCAGCCGTCCTTGGCAGGGATGTCAGGCAGGGAGGCGGTGTCAAAGGAACTGCCGTACTCCACCGGGATGGTCTGGACCACGGCGCCGTGGGCCACAAAGGTCAGCGTCACGGTGGAGAAAGTCTCGGGCAGATTCTCCTCCCCGGCCAGGGCGGCAAAGTCGTCAAAGGAGAGGGGCTCGGCCTGCCCGGCATAGCTGACGCCGTCAATGCCGCCCAGTGTCTCACTGACAAAGTAGTTGCCGGACTGCTCGCTCTCACTGTCCTGCAAAAGCCCGGCCAGAGAGCTGCCGCTTTCCAGCCCGCCGGCAATGGCGCCGACCCATTCCTCGCCGTCGGCCAGCACCATGCTGCGGCAGTCGGTGAGAGTGCTCCCGCTGCCGGCAATGCCGCCCACATAGCGGCGGCCGTCCAGACGGCATTTGGCGCTGCTCTGCCGGATGGCCGACTTGCTCTGCCCGGCAATGCCGCCCACGTAATCGGCGGTATCCTCGGAGAGATCGGCAAAGTTTGTGCACTGCATCACGGTGCCCATGTCCATGCTGCCCACAATGCCGCCCGCGCATTGCTTTTTGACGGTGACGGTGCCGGTGTTGGAGCAGCTGCGCAGGACGATGCGGCTTTTATAGGTGGCGTTGAGGGAACTGCTGCCCGAGATCCGAGTGTCGTCCTCGGGGTCCAGATCGTTCTCCCGCGCCATGGCACCGGCGATGCCGCCCGCGTTGATGTCGGCGCTGACGGGGCCCGCGTTGGTGCAGTTGAATACCTTGCCCTCGGTGTCGCCGTCGGTGTCGCTGTCCGACACATCCTCAAACAGGGTGTTGTCGCCGGTATTCTCCGCTGCACCCAGCAGGGTATTGCCGATTTTGTTGATCTGGTCGGTGATGGCCTGGATGTCCTGGATCAGGGCCTGGGTGTGGTTGCCCGTGTCGGTGTTCAGGGCACCCACGCCGTCCACGATGGAGGTCAGGCTGCCGTTGAGGCTGCTGCGTGCCGCCGTGATGGCATCCCGATTGTTGAGCTCAATGCTGGGCACCGTCAGGGTCAGGCCGCCGTCGATGGTCACACTGCCGTCGTGGCTGACACTGCCTCCCACACCTGTGCCTGCACCGGCCTGGATGCTCTGGTCAACGTCCACATCCAGGGAGGGGGCATTACGGCGGGGACGGCCGTGGGGGAGGGGAGTGCTCTCGGCTCCGGCGTCATCGGTCCCGGCAGCGGAATCATCGGAGGAAGATTCCGGCCGGGGTGTGGTCTCGGGAACGGGAGTGGCCTCCGGGGTGGGGGTACCGGTGGTTTCGGAGGCAGCGGGGGCCTCCGGCACGGGCGCAGGTTCCGGAGCAGGTTCCGGTTCCGGCGTCGGGGTGGATTCAGGGGTGATATCGACATCCACGTCGGTGGAGGCGGAGCCGCCGCCGGCTACACCGCTGCCCACACTGCCGGTGGTGGTGCCGCTTCCGGTGAGCTTGGTCAGGTCGGTGAGGGTGATGTTCTGGGTGCCGATGTCGATGCCGTCGGCCACCTGTTCCAGCAGGGTATCCACCGCATTGCGGGCGGAGGTCACCCGGTTCTGCAGGTCGGCCAGCTGGCTGGTCAGCTCGCTGGAGGAGGCCGAGGCGTCCGCCGTCGCCTTGTTCATCAGCCCCTGGAGGGTGTTTAGCTCACCACGCAGCTGCTGCAGGGTGTCCTGGCTGTATTGCAGGATGCCGGAAGGCTCCATCTGGCCCACGATGCCGCCGCCCTCCTTGCGGGCGTTGATCTCGCCGTAGTTGATGCAGCCCTCGATGTAGCCGGTCTGGCTGCCGGCGATGCCGCCCACGTTGTAGCCGATGTGCTGGTAACCCACCGTCCCGCGGTTGACACAGGCCCGGATGACGCCCGCCGAGCTGCCCGCGATCCCGCCGATGTCGGTGATGTCGGCGGCGCGCTCGGTCTTGAGCAGATCTTCCAGGGTCAGGTCTTCCAGATTGACTTCGTTCTGGCTGACGGTGGTGTTGATGCCTGCGTCGTTGGTGCAGGCGGAGATGACGCCGTCGTTCTGGCCTGCGGCGCCGCCGATGAAGTGGCTGCCGTAAACACTGCCGCTGACCGAACAGCCGGTGAGGATGCCGGTCACCGTGTTGATGCCGGCAATGCCGCCGATCTGGGTGGTGCCGGTCACGGTGCCGTCAAAGGAGCAGTTTTCGATGGCGCCGGCGTTCTGGCCGGCAATGCCGCCCACCGTGGCGCGGGTCCCGGCAGGGCTGACGGTGCCGCTGACGTGCAGATCCCGCACGACGGCTCCCTGTTGGATGTAGCGGAAAAGCCCCTGTACACTTCCGCTGCCGGTGAGAGACAGACCGGAAATGATGTGGTTCTGGCCTTCCAGATCGCCGCCGAAGCTGGGGATTCCTTCAAAATCCACTCCGGTCAGGTCGATGTCGGCATCCAGCACGACGGTGCGGTTCTGGCTCCAGCTGTCCAGCCGGCAGTTCTGCGCCAGCTGCAGCAGATCGTCGGCGGTGGAAATGTGGAAAGTTTCCTGCATGGCAGAAGCGTCTGCCTCCGCCAGGGCCGGGACGGGCAGGGCGCTGACCGTCAGACAAAGGCACAGGGCGGCGGCAAGAAGGCGTTTTGCAAAATGTTTCATTACAGTTCCTCCCCCTCGGTGTAGCTCTGGGCCCACTCGGCGCGCGCCTGCTCGCTGCTGGGGGGCAGATAGTAGTCGGGCGCTGCGGGCTCGATGGTGGTGCCGGAGGTCACGGCGGCGTTCAGGGTACCATTGAGGGTGCCCTTGATCTCGGCATCAATGACGCCGTTGACGTAACCCCGCACCCGGCCGCTGACCCGCATGGTGCCGCTGGCCGTGCGGTTGATCCGGGCAAGGTCGATGGGGGCCTTCATGGCAAAGCTGGTGCGTTCGACGATGAAGTCTCCCACCAGCAGGATCTGGGGCAGTACCGCCAGAACCAGCACGATGGAGATGACGGTGCCGCGGCCCAGGCAGCTGCCGATGGCCGCAATGACCGGGTTGGTGGTCATGACGCCGATGAGGGCGCCCGCCACAGCCAGAATGGTACCGGAGGTAAAGATGGTGGGAAAGGCCTCGTTGAGGGCGGCGATCATGGCCTGCTGGATGGGCATATGCCGTTTCAGGTCGGAGTAATGGCTGGAAATGACAATGGCGTAGTCGATGTTGGCGCCCATCTGGATGGCGTTGACGATGAGGTAGCCGAGGAAATAGAGAGGCTCATTTTGCAGGGTCGGCACCGAGAAGTTGATCCAGATACTGCCCTGGATGACGATGATGAGCAGGATGGGCAGCCCCACCGACTGGAAGGTGAACAGCAGGATCAGCACCACAAACAGGGCGGACAGCACGCTGATGAGGACGTTGTCCTGGACAAAGGAGCTGGACAGGTCCTTCACATTGGTGGAGTTGCCCACCACGTAAGTATTGCCGGAGTAATACCGGCCGATGATCTGGTGGATGGTGTCCAGGAAGGCCATGGTTTCGTCGCTCTCCTCGGGCAGATTGAGGTAGGCAACCATCCGGCTGTACTGGTCGCTCTGGAGCTGGACCTGGGCCCAGTTGAGCTGGTTGAACAGATCGTCCAACGTCTGCTGGATGTCGCCGTTCAGCGTGATGTTGCCGTCCTTCATCTCCCGCTGCAGGAACATGAACATGTCGTACAGGGGCACTTTGTAATCGCCGATGCCGCTCAGCACGCTGCCGTACTGGTTCTGGTCCACTGCATAGGCAACATAAAGACCCTCGGCAACCTCGTAATCAATGCCGGCGAGTTCGGACAGCTGGCGGGGCGTGACGGCGTCGGCCAGCTTGTAGCCGTCCAGGGCCTCTATGTTGGCAAGGCCCTGGGTGGATTTGACCTGAGGGCACTGGTCCAGCTCCTGCAGGATGGCCCGCTCGGCATCGTAGCTGCCCTTGGGCACGATGATGGCCACCATGTTTTCATTGCCGAATTCGGCCTTGATCTTCTGGTGGGCGATCTGGCTTTCGCTCTGCTTGGGGGTGACCAGATCGGTGAAGCTGTAACAGTAGGGACAGTTGTTGGCCAACACAGCAGCGGCAATGACTACCACCACAAAGACCGGCGGGATGAGAAAACGGGTGGCTACATCAAACCGACCCAGCAGGGTGATGCGGGGGATGAGATTGCGGTGGCGGGTGGCGTCGATTTTTTTGCTGAACACCATGAGCAGGCCGGGCATGAGGGTGAACACCGACAGCAGGCTGAAGAGGATGGCTTTGATCAGCACGGTGGCCATATCCCGGCCGATGCCGAAATGCATGAAGGCCAGGGCACCCAGGCCGGAAATGGTGGTCAGCGAGGATGAACTGATCTCGGGAATGGCCTTGGACAGGGCAGCAATGCAGGCCTCCCGGGTATCCTTGGTCTCGTGCTCGTCAGAGAAACGGTGGCAGAGGATGATGGCATAGTCAATGGCCAGTGCCAGCTGCAGAATCACCGTGACCGAGTTGGAGATGAAGGAGATGGTCCCGCACAGAAAGTTGGTGCCCATGTTGAGGAGAGCCGCGGCGCCGAAGGTCAGGATCAGTACAGGAACCTCGGCATAGGAACGGGAGGTCAGCGTCAGCACCACAACGATGATGACCGCCGCAATGACCAGAATGACCCCCATCTCGTCGGCCAGGTCGGCGGAAATATCCTGGCCCACCTCGGTATCAATGTAGGTGTCGTAGCCGGAGAGGGCTTCCCGGATACCGTCCAGGGCGTTCAGGCTGACTTCGTCGGTGGAGGTACCGTCAAAGGTGACGGAGTAAAGTGCTGCAGCATCCTTATAGTGATCGGCGGTGCCGTCATACTCCACGCTGTGCACCCCGTCCACAGCGGCGATGCAGTCTTTCAGCCGGTCGGCGGTGTCGGGGGTGATGTTTGCCACCATGACCCGCGCGGTGCCGAAGGTGGTGAAATTGTCATTCATCACGGTCAGGCCCTGGCGGGTCTCGGTGTCGGCAGGCAGATAGGTGGTGATGTCGTTTTCCACCTTGACCCATCCTGATGCCACTACGCTGAAGATCAGCGCCAGTGCATACAGCAGGAAAAACAGATTGCGCTTGTCCACAATAAAGGTGGCAATCTTCTCCATGCCGCTGACTTTCTGCTTCTTTTCCTCCATATATCGATCCTCCTGTATTGGGTTGCGTCAATGTCATCCCAACATCTTAGTACAGGGCGGGGAAAAAGAATATGGACAAAATTGAACATCTGTCAAAAGAATGAACAGGAAGCGCCGATCTGTACAGGAATGAGGAGGCAAGCCCCTGCGCCGGGGCCTGCCCTGGACAGAACCTGACCGCATCCCGAGGCAGGGAAGACCAGGTCTGCCGCCCGGCGGGAGACTTTTGGAAAAACGGCCGCACTGAACGCACGATTGGCCGGAATCGCTCTCCTGAAAAGGGAAAAATAAGGATGGAAAACCGAAAAATATCCGGCCGTCCGGGATATCAATGCCGAAGGCACGTCAAACTGATACAAAAATAAAATTTTAACTTTATTCATACATGAAAGTCAATTCTGTGCTATTATTGAGCAGGATAAGGGCTTTCCCCGGACAGGAAAAACGGGTACCATAAATATGTATTGATGGAAAACGAAGGGGCAAGATCCCCCTGGAAAGAGGTATTGATTTGAAGAAGGCATTGATTACCGGCGTGACCGGTCAGGACGGCTCCTATCTGTCGGAGCTTCTGTTGGAAAAAGGCTACGATGTGCATGGTATCATCCGCCGTTCCTCGGTGGACTACCGGGAGCGGATTGCCCACCTGGAGGGCAATCCCCATTTCCATCTTCATTTTGGTGACCTGAGCGACTCCATGAGCCTGGTGTCGGTCATCGGCAGCGTGCGCCCGGACGAGATCTACAATCTGGCTGCACAGAGCCATGTCCAGGTCAGCTTCGACGTGCCCGAGTACACCGCCGACGTGGTGGCAACCGGCGTGCTGCGCGTTCTGGAAGCTGTCCGCCTGTGCGGACTGGCCGACACCTGCCGCATCTATCAGGCATCCACCTCCGAGCTGTACGGCAAGGTGGAGGAGGTCCCCCAGAGTGAGACCACGCCCTTCCATCCGTACAGCCCCTACGCGGTGGCCAAGCAGTACGGCTTCTGGATCACCAAGGAATACCGGGAAGCCTATCAAATGTTCTGCTGCTCCGGCATCCTCTTCAACCATGAATCCGAGCGTCGCGGCGAGACCTTCGTCACCCGCAAGATCACCCTGGCTGCTGCCCGCATCAAGCAGGGCAAACAGGACAAGCTCTATCTGGGCAACCTGAGCTCCCTGCGGGACTGGGGCTATGCCAAGGATTATGTGGAGTGCATGTGGCTGATTCTGCAGCATGACAAGCCGGAGGATTTTGTTATTGCCACCGGCAAGCAGCATTCGGTGCGTGAATTCTGCCAGCTGGCTTTCCACTATGCAGGCATCGAGCTGGAGTTCACCGGCGAGGGCATGGAGGAAAAAGGCATCGACAAGGCCACCGGCAAGGTTCTTGTGGAGGTCTCTCCCGACTTCTACCGTCCCACCGACGTGGTCAATCTGTGGGGCGACCCCTCCAAGGCCAAACGGGAGCTGGGCTGGAACCCCACCAAGACCAGTTTCGAGGAGCTGGTCAAGCTGATGGTGGAGCACGACATGGCCAAGGTGGCGGTGGAGCGTGCCGAGGAGCACATCCGCTGCAATCTGGAGGAA
>JAHZHS010000070.1:0-2531 GCA_019420135.1 Oscillospiraceae bacterium
GGCAAGGTCCAGGGTGAGGACACCGTCCCCGCCGGCGGTCAGCGTCTGCCCCTCCTGCGGGGTATTGCCGCCGAAACACTGCCAGTCGCTGTCCAGAAGCAGCTCGGCTCTGCCGGAGCCGGGCAGGGTGAGCCGGTAGCCCTGCCGTACCTTGTCCCCGAAGCAGAACACCCCGAACACCGCACTCTCCCGCCCGGTGCGCAGCATGGCAAAGGTGCATCGCCCGGCCTCGTCGCAGTCCAGCCAGCGGAAATGGGCGGAGTCGTACTCCCCCTGCCAGAAGGCGTCATAGCGGTTGTACAGTCCGGCCAGCTCCTGCCGGAAATGGCGGAAGGCATCGTGGTTGGGATAGCGCAGGATCTCCCAGTCCTGGGCGCGGGCCTCGTCCCACTCCCGCAGCTGGCCGAACTCGTTGCCCATGAAGTCCAGCATCTTGCCCGGATGCACCGTCATATACAGGTAGAGTGCCCGCCCCTGGGGGAATTTGCCGTCATAGTCGCCGTACATCTTCTGGAGGATGGTGGCCTTGCCGTGGACGTTCTCGTCGTGGGAGAAGGGCAGGATATAGTGCTCGTTGTAGAAGTACATCATGGAGAAGGTCAGCCTGCCCTGGTTGCAGGTGCGCTCCTCCGGGGTCTTTTTGAAGTAGTCCAGGGTGTCGTTCATCCAGCCCAGGTCCCACTTGTAGTCAAAGCCCAGACCGCCGTACTCCACCGGGGCGGTGACCTTGGGATAGTTGGTGCTGTCCTCGGCAATGAGCATGGCGGTGGGATGGCGCTGCTGGAGCCCGGCGTTCATGGTTTTGAGGAACTCCAGCGTGCTGCCGTTGACGCCCCGGGCGGGGTCCCCCTGCCAGTAGATGAGGCGGCTGACCGCATCCATCCGCAGGCCGTCGGCGTGGAAGTACCGCAGCCAGTAATCGGCACAGGACTGCACAAAGCAGCGGATCTCCCCCCGGGAGTGCATGAAGTTGCAGCTGCCCCACTCGCTCTCCCCCACCGCATCGGCGGGGTACTCGTACAGCGGGGTGCCGTCAAAGCGGCGCAGGCCGTATCCGTCCACCGCAAAGTGCACCGGTACAAAGTCCAGGATGACGCCCACCCCCGCCCGGTGGCAGGCGTCAATGAAACGGCAGAGGCCCTCCGGCGTGCCGTAGCGGCTGGTGGGAGCGTAAAATCCCGTGATCTGGTAGCCCCAGCTGCCGTCAAAGGGGTGCTCGGCCAGGGGCATGAGCTCAATGTGGGTGTAGCCGTTCTCCCGGGCATAGCCGGGCAGGCGGTCGGCCAGCTCGTCATAGCTCAGCCAGCTGCCGTCCTCCCGCCGCTGCCAGCTCCCGGCGTGGACCTCGTAGATGTTGAGGGGTGCGTCAAAATTCTTGGTGCGGCGGGCCATCCAGTCCCCGTCGGCAAAGGCGTAGCCCGGCAGCCCCGCCACAATGCTGCGGCCCTCGGGGCGCAGGGTCATGGCGAAACCGTAGGGGTCACAGTGGTCCACCGTATTGCCGTCGGCGCCGGTCACCCGGTAAACATAGGCCATGCCCTGCCTTGCCTCGGGGACAAGACCCTCCCACACGCCGCTGATGCTTGTGCTGCGGTGGAGAGGCGTCTCCCCTTCCGCCCAGTCCCCCGCCACGCTCACCGCCCGGGCCGAGGGTGCCCACACGGCAAAGCGGGTGCCTTCCGGCCCCGGGTGAGCGCCCAGGACCTCATAGGCGTCAAAGGCATGACCGGTATAAAAGTCCTGTATCTTCATAACCGTAACAGCTCCTTGTTGTGTCCCTGACAGGGCGGCTGCGCTGGACAGGCTGCCGCCCGTATACTATAATCAGTATACAGTCTGTCCAAAAATGGGACTACCGTCAGCTTACGCCAAGTGTCGGTTATCCAACACTCGGCACAATGTGTTGGGGAAGATGCAATATGGATCTGCGGGCACAGAAAACACAAAAGAGCATTGCCGAGGCCTTTTACCGGCTGCGGGCCCACAAGCCTCTGGAGAAGATCACGGTGCGGGAACTCTGCCGGGAAGCCCCGGTCAACCGCTCCACCTTTTACACCGATTACAAGGACGTCTACGACCTGTCGGAACAGCTGGAAAACGAGCTGGTGCGCTCCGTTGTGGAGGGTCTGCCCCACCCCGAGGCCGTCCTCACCGACACCGCCCGCTTTGTCCAGGACCTGTTCCGGGCCTGCGCGCCCCATCCCCAGCTGGCGGTGCTGTTTTCAGGCAGCCGGCGGGGGCTGCTCATCGCCCGGTTTTCCGCCGAGCTGAAACGGCTGATCTTTGCCCTCTATCCCGAGCGGAAGGGAGACCCCGCCTTTGAGGTCTCCCTGAGTTTCCGCATCTACGGCTCCTACTATGCCTTTCTGGAAAACCGGCAGTACGGGGAGGACAAGGTGGTGGAGATCCTGGGGAAGCTCTCCTCCGCCGCACCGCTGTAACCTCCTGCCGTACCCGGACAGAAAAACCGTCCTGCGCGGGCCTCTGAGGGCCTCTGCACAGGACGGTTATTTTTTATCGGGGTTGGGTGC
>JAHZHS010000070.1:2541-8465 GCA_019420135.1 Oscillospiraceae bacterium
AATGTTGAAGTAGACCAACAGGGTGGTGGTATCCACGATGGTGGTGATGAGGGGGGATGCCATGACCGCCGGGTCGATGCCGATGCGGTTGGCGGTGACGGGCAGCAGGGCGCCCAGCAGCTGGGAGATGAGCACCGTCAGCACCAGGGTCAGGCAGACGACGGCCGCCACCGGCATGGCGATGTGGTCAAAGACCAGCAGCTTGACAAAGTTGCAGACAGCCAGGGTGCCGCCGCAGAGGATGGCCACCCGGAATTCCCGCCACAGGACACGGGGCAGGTCGCGGCCGCGGATCTCGCCCAGGGCAATGCCGCGGATGATGGTGGAGGTGCTCTGGCTGCCCGCGTTGCCGCCGGTATCGGTGAGCATGGGGATGTAGGCGGTGAGCACCGTCACAGCGGCCAAAGCATCCTCGTAGCTGCGGATAACCAGGCTGGAGAAGGTGGCGCTGACCATCAGAAACAGCAGCCAGGGGGCGCGGCTCTTGTACAGATCCCACATGCTGCGCCGGAAATAAGGCTTGTCGGTGGGGGCCATAGCGGACATCTTGGCGATGTCCTCGTCGGCCTCATCCTGCAGGATGGAGATGGCGTCGTCCACCGTGACGATGCCTACCAGGCGCTTTTCCCCGTCCACCACGGGCACTGCCAGCAGGCCGTACTTTTCAAACAGATGGGAAGTCTGTTCCTGGTCGGTGGAGGTGGTGACGCTGACCACATTGGTGTCCATAAAATCATCAATGCGGCGGTCCTCGTTTTTCTCCAGCACCAGGGAGCGCAGGGAGACCACGCCCACCAGGGTACGGTCGGGGTTGGTGACGTAGCAGTTGTTGATGGTTTCCTTGTCGATGCCGTTTTTGCGGATGGCATCCATGGCCTGGCGGACGGTCATGTCGGGGCGCAGTTCCATGAACTCGGTGGTCATGACACCGCCGGCGGAATCCTCCGGGTATTTGAGCAGCTCGTTGATCATCTGGCGGGTATCGGGGGCTGCCTGGGCCAGAATGCGCTTGACCACGCTGGCAGGCATCTCCTCCACCAGGTCGGTGGCATCATCCACAAACAGCTCGTCGATGACCAGCTTGAGCTCCCGGTCGGACAGGCCCTGGATCAGAGCCTCCTGGGTCTCGGGGGTAAGTTCCGCAAAGACTTCGGCGGCCAGATCCTTGGGCATCAGCCGGAAGAGGACCGGCATTTTCTCCTGGGGGAGATCCTCAAACACGGCGGCCAGATCCGGCGCGTTGAGGGTCTCCATCACATCCCGCAGGCTCTGGTACTTTTTGGCGTCATCCAAGTGCGCCAGCATATTCTTGAGGGTCTGGATTGCAGTATCGGACATTGGGGTTGCCTCCTTTTTTCGGGCAGCCGGTGTTCCGATGCGCATACGCCGCACAATGCCCCTCCGGCGGGCACTCTGCCCCCGGAACGGCAAAAGAAAAGGCGCGTCATGCAGTGCAGACGCGCGCTGAACAAGCAGGCCGACCGGTCACGGAATTGCCCGCGTGTCCGGTCCGTCTGTCTCTGCGCATATGCACCCAAACATCAGTTGCCATCGTATTGTTCCATCGGTTCACTGGACTACCGGGAATCTCCATGCCGTACCACCTGCCTTTCCTCTGTCAGTTTTTGACGGGACATGCCCGTACACGGTTATCGTACCATCCCGCCGCCTGCAAGTCAAGGCAAAATCTTTCAGTTTTACAAACAATTTTTGACGCCTGTCAAACGCCCCTTCCCCCGGCCGCCCGGTTGCAATCAAAGAGCAAATCCGATACAATAAAACTTGCTGCCATGGGCGCAGTGCAATCCGTTTCGGGGAGCATATCTCCCCGCGTGAAAGGAAGTTTTCTGCCATGATCCAAGGCGTTATTTTTGATATGGACGGCCTGATGTTCGACACCGAGCGCATCTGGACAACACTGTGGGCCCCGGCCCTGAAAAAGCTGGGTCTGCCCGCCCCCTGCGAGGCTTTTGTGTCGGGAGCCCGCGGCCTGGCCGGGGAGAACATGCTGCGGCATCTGCGGCACTACTATCCCCAGTGCGACCCCAACGTCCTGCTGGCCGCCGTGCGGGAGGAAGGCAAGACGGCCCTGGCCAACGGTGCACCCGCCAAGCCGGGCCTGTTTGCCCTCTTGGACTATCTGGAGGAGAAAAAGATCCCCCGCATTGTGGCCAGCTCCAGCTCCCACGAGACCATCCAGCGGTATCTGCGCATTTCGGGGGCAGACCGGTACTTTACCGATACCGTCTGCGGCGACGACGCCAAGGCATCCAAACCCGATCCGGAGATCTTCCTGGTGGCGGCAGAACATCTTGGCCTGCCTGCCAGCGACTGCCTGGTGCTGGAGGACAGCTTCAACGGTGTGCGGGCGGGCCATGCCTCCGGCGCCGTGACCGTCATGGTGCCCGACCTGCAGCAGCCCACCGAGGAGATCCTCTCCCTGTGCGATGCCTGCTGCAAGGACCTCAACGAAGTGCTGGACCATCTGCGCCGGGGCGGCGACGAACCGTTTCCCCGAAAAAATCCCCATTGACCGGGGCAAAAAAATATTTTGAATTTTTCCCCAAAAATGCTTGACATCCCCCACCCCCTGTGTTATTATACTTCTTGCAGTTGCGCTGGTAGCTCAGCTGGATAGAGTGTCTGACTACGAATCAGAAGGCCGGGGGTTCGAGTCCCTTCCAGCGCACCAAAGAAGAGGTTTTACGGAAACGTGAGGCCTCTTCTTTTTTGTTGTTCCCGGGATGCCTCGGAAGGGACGAGAAAAGCCCGTCCGGCCGTTTTGCGTACCGGCCGGGCCCGACAGTCCTGCGGACTGTCGGGCCCGGCGCGGGAGAGGGGCCCCTTCCAGCGCACCAAAGAAGAGGTTTTACGGAAACGTAAGATCTCTTCTTTTTTGTTGTTTCCGGGTTGCATCGGAAGGGACGAGAAAAGCTGCGCAGGCGACCGCCGCCTGCGGCGGAAACAGGGAGCCGGAGCAGGGGCCGCGGTCGCAGAGGACAAGCCCCTTCCATGGGGCACCGTCCGATGCGGGCACCGCAACCCGTAAGTCTGGCCGCTTTGCGTACCGGCGCAACAAAATGGTCATTTTCATTGCAGTACGCTACCCCTCATGCTATACTGGATTACAGACAACACAAAAAAAGGGAGGGGCGAATTCCATGTGCCGCAGGGAAGATCCAAAGCGGGACCCGGCCAAGCCGGACTCCGCCATCCTCCGCCATCCCGCTGATCCGGACCGGGACGCCCCCGATGCCATGGCGGCAACACGGGAACTATCCGAAAATCCTGCACTGCGGTCCAAGATCCTCCATGGGATGAAGGCACCCCTGGAAGAATGCGTGCCGGAAGATGAGGTCAGCTGGTAAGCGGCTCAGACCGCGGGGCGGACTGCCGGGACCACCCTGGTCTGCTGTGGCCCTATCCATTTTCCCTTATATCCAACGGAGAAAGGAGCCTGACGATGATTTCCATTTTCAGCCGCTGTGAGCTGACCGTCTGCCCCACCCTGGAGCAGAGCCAGAAGATTTCCGCCGCGCTGGATCAGGCCGGTATCGAGTACCACGTTGCCTCCCGCAGCCGGACTTCTCCCTCGGTATTCGCCGCAGGCACGCGGGAGCGCTCCGGCACTTTCGGGCAGAGCATGGCCGACTCCTGGACCTACACCATCTACGTCAGGCGTGAGGATCTGGAGCGGGCCCGCGGATGCCTGTAATTATTCCCACAGAAAAACAGCCCCTGCCCATTCTTTCATGATGGGCAGGGGCTGTTCTTGTTTTTCTCGTTATAGGCCGGCAATCAGGCCTGGCCATTCTGCATGGCGGTCTCGTACTGGGTGCACACCTCGTCCGCCGGGCCGTCCGCACGCTTGACACCGTGATCCAGCCAGATGGCACGGTTGCACAAATTGCGCACTGCGCCGGAATCGTGGCTGACAAACAACAGGGTGGTTCCGTCCGCCAGCATCCCTTCCAGGCGCTTTATGCACTTCTGCTGGAACATGAAGTCACCGACGGCAAGCACCTCGTCCACAACCAGCAGGTCCGCCTTGACCTCGGTGGCAATGGAAAAGCCGAGGCGGGCGATCATGCCGGAGGAGAAATTCTTGACGGGAACGTCAATAAAATCCTTCAGCTCGGAAAAATCAATGATGCTCTGGAAATGCTCGTCCATATAGGCACGATCAAATCCCAGCACCGCGCCATTCAGATAAATGTTCTCCCGGGCGGTGAGGTCCATGTCGAACCCCGCTCCCAGCTCGATCATGGGCGCAATGCTGCCCCGCACGGTGCAGCTTCCGGTGCTGGGATACATGACACCCGCAATCACCTTCAGCATGGTACTCTTGCCGCTGCCGTTGCGTCCGATCAGCGCCACAGACTCTCCCCGATTGACCGAAAGGCTGACATTCTTGAGGGCAAAAAATTCGTTGAACATCAACTTGCCGCGGGCCAGTTTGACAACATATTCCTTCAGCGTTTCTGTTTTTTCCTGCGCCAGATTGAAACGCATCGATACATCATGAACCTCTACCAAAGGCAGCGATTTTTCTTCCATGTGGCGTTTCTCTCCTTAAATATACAAGATAAAGTTTCGCTGCAGTCTACGGAACACCAAAAGACCGATCAGCAGCATGCCTCCGCCGGATACCACACAGGCAATCCAGGTATTGGGTCCGGGAATGTTGCCGTACATCACCAGATTGCGGAACATATTGATATAATGATACATGGGGTTCAGCTTCATCAGGTTCTGTGCGAACTGGGGCAGCTGTTCCAGCGGGTAGAAGATGGGGGTGGCATACATCCAGCCCAGGGTCAGCACGCTGAACAGATGCTGCATATCCCGGAAGTAGACCGTCAGAGACGAAAGCAGCAGTGCAATGCCGCAGCAGAACATCAGCTCAAAGATCAGCGGCACCCAGAACAGCAGAATCGTCCAGTACAGCGGCGACCGCGTGAACAGCATGACCAGCAGAACCGCGGCCAGGCTGAACGACATGGTGACAAAGCTGGAACATACCCGGCTGAGCGGGAAGATGAACTTGGGAATATAAACCTTTTTGATCAAGGGTGCATTATAGATGATGGCTGTCAGCCCCATATTGGCACTCTCATTGAAAAAGGTGAACAAGGTATTTCCGCAGATCAGATACAGCGGATAGTTGGGGATATTGGAGCGGAACATATAGCTGAAAATGATGGTCTGCAATGCCATCATCAGAAGGGGGTTCAGGATGCTCCATACATACCCCAGAAAGCTGCGGCGGTATTTGACCTTCAGATCCCGGGAAACCAGTTCCCGGATCAGCGGCTGATATTTTACAAAATGCTGCCAGTAGTTTGAAAGCTGTGTGGTTTGTTTACCCATAGCTCGTTCCTTTCAACGCAAAAACGCAAAGTACTATCATTGAACGATAAGAATTTTAGCATACACACCGGGAAAAAGCAACGCCGATTTCCCAGCGCTCTCCGCCGTGTGAAAAACATTCCGCCCGCGACGGCATCACAGGCGGAATGTCTTTGTATACCAAGGTACGCCAAACAGAATTACCGGTGCTTGATCCGATGAACAAAACGGATGAGTGACCACAGCCCTTTCTTGATGGTTGCCTTGATTCCCTTTCCTTCCGGTTTCGGCCACTCAAAGGCAAATTTATTGAGATATCCCTTGACGCCAAGGGGGCCATCCTGGTTCACAATTCTCACCGGTTCTCCCTTGAGGTTGTTCCAACGGTTGCGAAGATGCTGCACATCCACCGGCGTGGCCAGGAGTTCCGACAGTGCCCGCTCCACATCGGCAGCTGCGTCATCCCAGGTACGCTCCACAGCCTTGTCAAAAGGCTTCCACTTGCCTGCCTGCATCCGGTCCAGCGCTTCGTCGAGATTCTCAAGGCGCTCAAAGAAATAGGTGGTGTCGGTGCA
>JAHZHS010000070.1:8475-10442 GCA_019420135.1 Oscillospiraceae bacterium
TCTTTCAGTTCCCGATTCAGCGAATTGTCCTGAACAAGAATCTTTTTCTGATATCTTGCTGCATTGACAATGGGCAGACCGAAGCCTTCGTAAACGCTGGGGAAAACGATTCCCGCAGATTTTGCAAAGATCATGTCCAGCATTTCGTCGCTGATGGATCCGCTCTTGTAGCCATACACGTGATCCGACAATTTGCCTGTGGTTTCGGAACCGATAATCAGGAAGTTGTATTTGGACTTTTCCAGGTAAGGATACACATTCCGGATGAACTTGTGGTGGTAGGAATTGCCGATCACCGCAAAGTATTCCTGGAACGGGAACTGATAGTCCTTATCCTGCTGTTCCCCGGCAGCATAGGTGGTGGTGCTGGCGTTGTACACAATATAGTTCTTGGGCTGGTGCAGCGGCAGCTCGCTCTGGTAATAGTCCAGGGTATCGTCCCGCGTGAACTTGCTGATATACACAATGCCGTCGGCATATTCCAGCGTGCGTCTGAAAATATCCTCCCGGTCGAATCCATACTCTCCCAGCAGATACTTGCTGCGCACACTGATGATATCCTGCATGCAGATGACAAATTTCAGGCAGATCCTGTTCAGCAGACGGAGATGCTCCTCGTGGAAGATCTGGCTGGGAGAATAGGAAATGTGAAACGTTCCCTGAATGGTCTCGGGGAAATAGACCTGCTTATACTTGGGAGAGATGCCGAACTTTTCGTCGGCCTCATGCTGCACAAGCACCGAGATGTCGTACTTGTCCCCGTACAGTCTGGTGAACGAGTTCAAAATATTCAGGCAATGCTGCGCCGTGCCGTTGAACGCCGCCGGGCACTCATACAGATCCAGAAGGACCCGCGGTTTCGGGTACAGGGAACCGTCGATCAGATCCAGGAAATAATCGACGGGATCCATGCCCTCCCGTGTATAGTGCTGGACAAGCTTCGGATAATAGGGATAGCGCTCCTGCAGGATCTTGGCGTGCAGCTCATCCATTGCCTTCCGCTTTTCGCTGCCGAAGCTCACCTCGCCGTAATGATAGACAAAGGCATGGTTTGCCATCAGGATGGAATAGCCATACTGGTTGATCCGCATGCAGTAATCGTTTTCTTCGTTGTATCCGGGGCTGTACACCTCATCAAACAGCCCGAAGGTATCCACCAGCTTGCGTCTGGTCAAAAAGGCGAACCCGACGCCGGTGGGAAGCACGGTCTGGCGGGGCAGCAGCTGCGCCGAACGGTCAAACACCGCTTTGGACTGTTCCGCTGTCATCTTTTCTTCCAGATTACGGTGGGCGGGAATAGTCAGGATGGTAGCGTTATTGCTCCGCGGGCAAACCACACCATGCTTTTCCGCCGAATACAGCACCTCCAGCATCTCTTCCAGGAAGCCCTCGGTCACGGCTGTATCGGAATTCAGCAGCAGAATGTCGTTGCCGCTGTGGTCCAGCTCAAACACCGCGCGGTTGCAGGTCTTGACAAACCCCATATTTTCCGGGTTGCGCTCATACTGGAAATTCGGGCTGCCGGAGATGGCCGCCTGAATATTCTTTTCCAGCTCTTTCCAGTCCGGGCCCATATCGTTGACCAGCAGGACCTTATGGCACGGGGCAACATATTTTTTCAGGGACTCTATACACAGAGAGAGCGTTGTCCAATCATTATATACAGGGATAACAATGGTAACGTTATGCTCAGCACTTCTTTTCATTCAACTTTGTCCTCCCAAAACCCTTTTGAAGCGAAGAATGACATCTCTTCACACAGTTTTGTATATTTTATCTTATGTTATCACACTGTGAGTTGGGAGGCAAGACGGCGGGGATTTCTTCCGCACAAAAAAGCCCCAAGGAACGGGGCAGAGCTTGCGGGCATGCCCCGCCCCTTGGGGCGGAAAGTTTATGAAGCAACAGATCCGTTGCCGGAAAGATTACTCCACATCCTGCAGAGCGGCGTAGTCGCTCTCACCGGT
>JAHZHS010000071.1:0-478 GCA_019420135.1 Oscillospiraceae bacterium
TCGGCCCTGACCTCGTTGACCAGCTTCTCCCCCCGGGCGAAGGCCCGGGCGTTTTCCATGGTGACGATGGCGATGCTCTGCAGCGCCGTGCGGGTGAAGAAGGCCTGGTGGCTGGTGACGACCACATTGGGGAAGCTGAGCAGGATGGGCACCACCTCGTTGTGGAGGATCTCGTCGGAGACGTCCTCGAACACCCGGCCGTCCTCATCCTCGTAGACGTCCAGACCCACGCCGGCGAACTTGCGGGCGCGCAGGGCCTCGATGAGGGCGTCGGTGTCGATGAGGGCTCCGCGGCTGGTGTTGACCAGGATGGCGGAATCCCGGATCATGCCGATGGTCTCCCGGTTGATGAGGTGATGGGTCTCGGCGGTGAGGGGGCAGTGGAGGCTGATGAGGTCGGAGCCCCGCAGCAGTTCCTCCAGCGAGACATAGCGGACGATGCCCTCCAGGGAGGGGTTCTTGTACTGGTCGTAGGCCA
>JAHZHS010000071.1:675-2650 GCA_019420135.1 Oscillospiraceae bacterium
TCGGGGCTGTAGCCCGGCACCCGCAGCACCGTGATGCCCAGCCGCTTGGCGGCGGCCAGGTCCACGTTGTTGAAGCCGGCGCAGCGCATGAGCAGCAGGCGGATGCCGTTTTGGGCCAGGACCTCCAGCACGGGGGCGGAGCAGTCCGAGTTGACAAAGGCGCAGACCGCGTCGCCGCCCTTGGCCAGGGAGGCGGTGTCCACGTCCAGGTTGGCGGTCAAAAACTTGATCTCGCAGCCGTAGTCCGGGTCGGCGGCCAGGACGTCAAAATAGTAGTGGTCGTACTCTCTTGTGCCGAAAAACACAATCTTCATACAGGGTCCTCCTTTTTGGTCGGGATCGGTGCGGGCGGGAATCTATATCATACTTTTTTAGTGTGTTATCCCGTCTCCCATTATAGCATGCCCAACCGTTAAAAGGAAGCATTCCCACTGCCAAGATTTTGCCCCGCCGTCAGAGGGATTTTATGGTTTTTGCCCGACTTTCTGCGCCTTTGCCGGGGCGGAGCTCTCCACCTCCACGCAGACGATCTCGGTGCGGCCCTGGGTGCGGAAGCGGTAGCCCCAGGTCCCGGTGCCGCCGGACACGATGGCGGCGCAGCCGGGCGTCACCTGCTTTTTGCCGTAGTTGCGCTCGTTGCGGGCGGCCATGCCCACCGCACCGGCGGGCCAGACCTGGCCGCCGTGGGTGTGGCCGCTCAGAATCAGGTCTGCCCCCGCCGCCGCAGCGCCTTTGAAGTCCCGGGGCTCGTGGTCCAGCCAGAGGGTGTAGTGACCGTCGGGGCCGCCGGGCAGCAGTTCCCCGGCGGAACAGCGGCGGCCCTGGGTGTAGAGGTAATCCTTGCGCCCCACCACCCGGACGCCGCCGGTGAGCACCGAGGCATCCTCCAGCAAAGTCACCCCGGCTTTGGCCAGGGCAGTCTGGAGGGCGGCGCGGTCAAAGCTGGGCTCCTGCCAGTGGTGGAAGAGGTCGTGGTTGCCCAGCACGTAGAATTTGCCCAAAGGCGCTTTGAGCTCTGCAAACAGCCGGGCAAAGGCCTCAAATTCCTCCGGTTCGGTAAACTCATCAAAGATGTCCCCGGTAAAGACCAGCAGGTCGGGCTTGCAGGCCTCGATCTTACGGCGCAGTTCGGGGATGCGTTCCCGGTGCATGGCGGCCTTGGGGTTGGGGTGAATGTCGCTGACCTGCACGATGGTCAGCCTGCCCCCGGGCAGGGCCTTGGCCGTGGTGAGCCGGTAGCGGGTGATGCGCAGGTCCAGGGCCCGGCGTCGGCCCCACCACCAGATCAGGGCGGTGAGCAGCCAGGGGGTGAGCCCCTCCAGCCAGAGGACCTGCCACGCCGTCCACACCGGTCCGCCCAGCAGACGGGCGGCCAGTCCCAGCAGGTTTCCCGCACAGTAGAGGGCGGTCAGATAGCCTGCCAGCACCACGCCCAGGCCCAGGGGGTCCCGGGCCAGCCAGCCCAGCACTGCCACCAGGACCAGAGGCGTGCCGTAGTAGAGCAGCGGCCAGGGTGCCAGCCATTGCAGGGGCGGCAGCTGGAGAAAGTTCCAGTACAGCAGGGCAGCCAGGGCAGCCTGCCCCACCCGGGGCAGAAAGAACTGAAAGAAAGGATGATACATGGTGTCTGTTGCCTCCTGCGGGCCATGGGATGGGTAGGCTTCACACATACAGTATGAGCAATCCGGGCCGACCTTTCCCCAAAAACACAAGGCCCGGACCGTCCGCCGCGTGGAGCGGGGCCGGTCCGGGCCGGAGTTATTTCAGGGAGAGGCACGCCGCAGACCGCAGAGCCTGCCGGGCGGTTCCCCGTGGTCCTTGCGTTCAGGCCTCGCCGTTTTTCTCACGGATGGCCTTGTCGATGGCCTTGGCGGCCTCCTTGCCGGCGCCCATGGCCAGAATGACGGTGGCCGCGCCGGTGACGGCGTCGCCGCCCGCGTAGACGAAGGGACGGCTGGTCAGGCCGTCGGGGCCG
>JAHZHS010000071.1:2852-6990 GCA_019420135.1 Oscillospiraceae bacterium
GCGCAGCGGGCGGCGTCCATGGCCACGTTGCCGCCGCCCACCACGGCCACGGCGTGGCTCTTCTGGATGGGGGTGTGGCTGCCGGGCAGATAGGCTTTCATCAGGTTGACGCGGGTCAGGTACTCGTTGGCGGAGTAGACGCCCTTCAGGCTCTCGCCGGGGATGCCCATGAACCGGGGCAGGCCGGCGCCGGAGGCGATGTAGACGGCCTCAAAGCCGTACTCGCCCATGAGCTCGTCGATGGTCAGCACCTTGCCGATGACCATGTTGGTCTCGATGTCCACGCCCAGAGCGCGCAGGCCGTCGATCTCGGTCTGGACGATGTCCTTGGGCAGACGGAACTCGGGGATGCCGTACATGAGGACGCCGCCTGCCACGTGCAGCGCCTCAAAGATGGTGACCTTGTAGCCCAGCTTGGCCAGGTCTCCGGCGGCGGTCAGGCCGGAGGGGCCTGCACCGATGACCGCCACCTTGTGGCCGTTGGGGGCCGGCGGGGTGACGGGGGTATGTACGTTTTCCCGGTGCCAGTCGGCCACGAAGCGCTCCAGGCGGCCGATGCCCACCGGCTCACCCTTGATGCCGCGGACACACTTGCCCTCGCACTGGTTTTCCTGGGGGCAGACGCGGCCGCAGACGGCGGGCAGGGCACTGGAAGCGGACAATACCTGATAGGCAGCCTCAAAGTCGCCCTCGGCCACCTTTGCGATGAAACCGGGGATGTCGATGTCCACGGGGCAGCCGGAACGGCAGGGATGGTTCTTGCACTGGAGGCAGCGCTTTGCCTCATTGACGGCCATGTCGGCGGTGTAGCCCAGAGCAACTTCCTTGAAGTTCTTGTTGCGGACGTTGGGCTCCTGGCTGGGCATGGGGCACTTTTTGGGGTCCATATTGGGCATGTTACTCGACCTCCTTCTTGAGCAGATTGCACTCTGCTTCCCGGGCGTGGGCTTCGAACTCGCGGTACATGGTGCCGCGGTGCATGGCCTCGTCGAAATCGACCTCAAAGCCGTCGAAGTCGGGGCCGTCCACGCAGGCGAACTTGGTCTGGCCGCCCACGGTCAGGCGGCAGCCGCCGCACATGCCGGTGCCGTCGATCATGATGGGGTTCATGGAGACGACGGTCTTGACGTTGTATTTCTTGGTGACGGCCACCACGAATTTCATCATGATCAGGGGTCCGATGGTGATGACCTCGTCAAAAGCGGCGCCGTCCTGGATGCACTTTTCCAGGGGCGCGGTGACGACGCCCTTGTCGCCGTAGCTGCCGTCGTCGGTCATGAGGATGAGCTCATCGCAGCAGGCGCGGAACTCATCCTCCAGGATGACCAGGTCCTTGTTGCGGAAGCCCACAATGCCGGTGACCTTGGCGCCCGCCGCATGGAGGGCACGGGCCACGGGCAGGGCGATGGCGCAGCCCACGCCGCCGCCCACCACGCAGACGTTTTTCAGGCCCTCGATCTCGGTGGCCTTGCCCAGGGGGCCGACGAAATCGTGGAGGCTGTCGCCCTGGTTCAGGGTATTGAGCTCCATGGTGCCCGCACCCACGATCTGGTAGATGATGTCAACGGTGCCCGCCGCGGCGTCGGTCCCCGCGATGGTCAGGGGGATACGCTCGGAATCTTCCTTGGCGCGCAGGATGATGAACTGTCCCGGCTTCGCTTTTTTGGCGATCAGAGGTGCTTCGATCGACATTTCCGATACCGTGGGGTTCAGGCTGCGTTTCTTTACGATCTTAAACACGGTCGTTCTCCTTTTCCTTGACTGGATTTTTCCGGCGTGGGAATACAGACAGGCCTTCCGCGCCGTGAAAGCATTACAAAACAATTGTACGGCATTTTCCCTTTAATGTAAAGGAAAACTATTCACTGTGCTGAAGCATTTTGCAATGCCCCTGCCTGCCGCACATTCACTTGACGAGCCGGTAGACCAGGCAGGGCCGCCCGCCGGTGCCGTAATCCATGTCCCCGGTCACCATGCCCTGCTGGGCCAGGTAGCTCATATACCGCCGCACCGTCACCACCGACAGCCCCGATGCCTCGGCGATGTCCTCGCAGGTGTGGGGGCGGGCGGGGTCGGCCCGCAGGCAGGCCAGCACCCGTTCCTGGGTCTGGGCCTGCATCCCCTTGGGCAGGGGTGCGGGGGGTGCGGCATGCATCAGGCTGTCCAGAGCGCTCTGGTCCAGGCTTCCTGCCCGCATGGCCGCCCGGCGGCGGCAGAATTCGTCCAGCGCCCGGCAAAACCGCTCGTAGGCGAAGGGCTTGACCAGATAGTCCACGATGCCCAGCCGAGTCAGGGCTTCCACCGTGGCGGCGTCGTTGGCAGCGGTGATCATGATGACGTCGGACGCCACCCCCGCCCCCCGGATGGACCGCAGCAGTTCCAGGCCGTTCATCTGGGGCATGTAAAAGTCCAGGATCACCAGGTCGGTGGGATGTCGGGTCAGCCAGTCCAGCGCCCGCCGGGGCGCCGAGAAGGTCCTTGTCACGGTAAAGCGGCCGTCCTTCTCGGCGTAGCGGCGGTTGAGTTCGGTGATGATGGGGTCATCCTCCACAATAACGACAGTGTACATGGTTGCCTCCGGTCTCAGGGTTGGGGTTCGGATTGGGGTGCGGGGTCGGGGCCCTCGTCCTGTTCCGCCTCAGGCGGGCGGAAGGTCACGATGAAGGAGCTGCCCACCCCCTGGGTGGATTCCACCCGGATCTCGCCGTTGTAGGCGTCCACCACGCTCTTGACCAGGAAAAGCCCGGTGCCGTGGCTTCCGCCCTTGGTGGTGACGCCCCGCTCAAACATATGTTCCCGCAGGTCGGGGGGAATGCCGGGGCCGTTGTCGTCCACGCTGAGGATGAGCCCCCGCTCGCTCTCCCGGATGGTGACGTCCACCTCGTGGAGCACCCCCGACGGCGCATTGCTGAAGGCATCCAGGGCGTTGCCGATGAGGTTGCCCAGGATGGTGATGAGCCCCGCCGTGGGCAGGAAGTTGGCGTCGGCGGAGAGGTGGCTCTCGGGGTCCAGGGTCATGCGGACGCCCAGCTCGGCGGCGCGGCAGCTCTTGCCGATGAGCAGCGCCGCCACCGACGGCTCGGCGATGCGCTCCGAGATGACCCCCACCGACAATGCCCGGGTCTGGGTCAGCTGCAGGACGTATTCCTCCGCCTGCTGGGCCTCCCCCAGCTGCAGCAGGCCCAGAATGACGTGGAGCTTGTTCATGAATTCGTGGGTGTAGGCCCGCATGGCCTCCACGATGTGCTGTACGCCGGTCAGTTCCCGGGCCAGGTTGGCCACCTCGGTGCGGTTGCGGAAGATGGCCACCGCCCCCACGATCTTGCCGTCCCGCCAGACCGGCATCCGGTCGGACAGGATGCGCACATGCTTGAAGGATTCCAGCCCTACATTGTACTCTGCCCGGCCGGTGCGCATGACCCGGGGGATGGTGGACTGGGGATAGACTTCGGACAGGGGCTTTCCCACCACCGCGCCCTTGTCGAAGGAGAGCATCTCGGCGGCAGCGCGGTTGATATAGATAATGTGTTTGTCCTTGTCGATGGCCAGCATGCCCTCATCCAGGGCATCCAGCAGTTCCATCCGGCGGAGGAACAGGTCCCGGAAGGCATCCGGCTCATAGCCCAGAAGGTCGCTCTTGATGCGGCGGGCCAGCTGGGTGCTGAGCAGTGCCCCCACCCCCAGGGCCACCGCCCCGATGAGGAGATAAACCCCCAGGGTGCTCAGGGCGGTATAGCGGATGGACTGGAGATACAGCCCGGCCATGACGTAGCCCCGCACCGTCCCGTCCCGGGCCACGACCACGGCATAGGCGCAGTGGTCGGCGCCCTCGGGGGCGCGGGCATCGTCGAACACCGGGCCGCCCGACGTCTGCAGCCGCTCCATGAGGGCAGGGTCCAGGGCGTCCAGGGCAATGCCCTCCCCCGCACCGGTGTCAGCTTTGCTTCCGGCGTCATAGAATACCTGCGGTGTGCCGTCGGGGCCGTAGACCGCAAAGAGGTCGATGCCCGCAATGTTCTCGGTGGTGCGGCGGACATAGCCTTCCGCCTCCGCCCACTCCTCGTCGGAGGAGAGAGCCAGGGCATCCGCCACCGCCTGCACCGCCGCGGTCAGGGTGCGGTCCCGGGCGGCGCTCTCC
>JAHZHS010000071.1:7000-10437 GCA_019420135.1 Oscillospiraceae bacterium
AGGCTGATCCACAGCCCTGCCCCGGTGGCCAGGATCATAGTCACCAGAATGCCCAGCACCGACACCCGCCAGATCTGCTGGGATACCGTCTGCCCGGTCTGCCTCTTGTCCATGGCGCACCCTCCCGCTGCCTTTCCGCCTGTTCTGCCGCCCATCGCGGCGGCCTTCTGATGCCATGATACCACATCGGACAAAATGCGGCAATCTTGCACAAAATTGCACAAAAATTGCCCGGCGGGGGTTCGGCCTTCCCGGTGGGTTGCACGGTTTTGTTTTTTTTATTTTCGTAACCCTTATCGCCCGTCTCCCGCGGGAGTAAGATGAAGGCGAAAAAGAGGTGAACAAGTTTGGAAGGTTTTAAAGAAGCCCTGGTCGACGCGCTTGCCAACGAAACAGCTTTCACCATCCCGGTGCTGGGCGGCATCCCCATCTCCACGGCGGTCCTGGTGTCCTGGATCATCATGGCCGTCTGGATGGTGTTCACGCTGCTGGCCACCCGGAACCTGAAGGTCCGCAACCCCGGCAAAGTGCAGGTCATCCTGGAATCGGCCGTTAATTTCCTCAACGGCTTTGTCAAGGATACCATCGGCCCGCACTGGCGTCCCTTTGCCCCCTATCTGGGCACGGTGGCGCTGTACATCGGCCTGGCAAACATCATCAGCATTTTTGGTCTCACTCCGCCCACCAAGGACGTCAGTGTGACCGCGGCTCTGGCGTTCATGAGCCTGATCCTGATCTACGGTGCGCAGTTCCGCTACAACGGCCTGCGCGGCGGCATGAAACGCTTTGCCCAGCCCATGGCCGTGCTGACCCCCATCAACCTGATGGAGATCGCGATCCGTCCGCTTGCTCTGTGCATGCGACTGTTCGGCAACGTCCTCGGCGCCTACATCATCATGGAGATCATCAAGTATCTGGTGCCCGCCGTTGTCCCCGCCGTCTTCTGCATCTACTTTGATCTGTTCGACGGCCTGATCCAGACAATCGTCTTTGTCTTCTTGACCGCTCTGTTCGCGGGCGAGGGCATCAAGGAAGAAGAGTAATCCCCGCCCCGTCCCTCTGCGCGGCTGACGCCGAGCCACAAACAACGATACCATTTCAGGAGGAACTATTATGTCTATCGGAATCATCGCCGCAGGTCTCGCAGTTCTCACCGGTTTCGGCGCCGGCATCGGCATCGGCATCGCCACCGGCCACGCCAGTGACGCCATCGCCCGTCAGCCTGAAGCTTCCGGCAAGATCAACAGCACCCTGCTGCTGGGCTGCGCCATGGCAGAAGGTACTGCCCAAATGCTGGATTTCCAGCCGTGGACGATCTTTTTTACCATCGTCAACCTTTTGGTTTTGTATTTCTTTTTCCGCAAATTCCTGTTCGGGCGCATCAACATCATTCTTGAGCAGCGGGAAGAGCTGATCAAGAATCAGATCACCGAGGCCGAGGAGAACAACTCCAAGGCCACCGCCCTCAAGCAGGAGTATGAGACCAAGCTGGCCGGTGCCCATGAGGAAGCCGCCAAGCTGGTCGCCGACGCAAAGAACCGCGCCGACCAGGCCTATGCCGACCGCATGGCCCAGGCCGAGGCCGACGCCAAGAAGACCGCCGTGGAGGCGGAGGCCCGCATTGCAGCCGAGCGCAGCGAAATGATGCGTCAGGCCCGGGGCGAAGTGGCACGTCTGGCCGTGATGGCCGCAACCGAGGTTGCGGGCAAGCGCCTGGACACCGACTCCGACCGTGCGCTGGCCGAGGAGTTTTTGGCAAAGGTGGGTGAGGAGCAATGAGCGAAGCGACCGAGCGTTACGCGGCGGCCCTGTTCGGGACCGTGAACGGCGATGCCCAGGCCGTGCGCGAAGCCGCCGACACCCTGATGGCGGACACCAAGCTGTGGAACACGCTGCAGAGCCCTGCCGTCACCGCCGCTGAAAAGAAGGAGCTCATCGCCGGCGCCGCCTGCCTGGACGGCCACGACGAGCTGAAAGCATTTCTCACCCTGCTGGCGGAGGAGGATCACCTCACCGCCCTGCCCCAGATCATGGTGGAGTTCTCCCGCCTGGCCCTGGCTGCCCAGGGCGGCGTCAACTGCCTGGTGACCTGCGCCCGTGAGCCGGACGAGGCCACCCAGGAAGCCATCCGCAAGGCGGTCTGCAAGCTGCGCGGCGCCGCCAATGCCGTGCTGCAGATCAAGATCGATCCCTCCCTGCTGGGCGGCTTTGTGCTGGATGTGGACGGCGTCACCTACGACCGCAGCGTCAAGGGCCGTCTCAACCGCCTGGCAAAAGGCATTCAGGACGGCCCCGCCGACACCGACCTGGACAAACTGGCCGACCAGATGAAACAGTCGCTGCAGGGCAACTCCGGCGACACCATGGCCGCCGAGACCGGCCATATCATTGAGATCGGCGACGGCATCGCCAATGTCACCGGCCTGCGCCGGGCTGTCTACGGCGAGCTGGTGGAATTCGAGAACGGCACTCCCGGCATCATCCTGGACCTGCGCCGCAAGCGCACCGGTGTTGTGCTGCTGGGCAGCCAGGAAGGCCTGTCCGAGGGCAGTGTTGTCCGCCGCACCGGCCGTCCCGCCGATGTGCCTGTGGGCGACGGCCTCATCGGCCGTACCGTGGATGCCCTGGGCCGCCCCATCGACGGCCTGGGCCCCATCGAGTGCACCGGGGCCCGCCCCATCGAGCATGAGGCTTCCGGCGTTGTCAGCCGTGAACCGGTCACCCAGCCCATGCAGACCGGCATCCTGGCCATCGACGCCATGGTCCCCATCGGCCGCGGCCAGCGTGAGCTGATCATCGGCGACCGTCAGACCGGCAAGACCTCTATCGCCATCGACGCCATTCTGAACCAGAAGGGTCAGAATATGATCTGCATCTACGTGGGCATCGGCCAGAAGGCCTCCACCATCGCCCGCCTGCGTGAGACGCTGAAAAAGCACGGCGCCATGGATTACAGCATCATCGTTTCCGCCACAGCCGGCGAGTCGGCGCCCATGCAGTATGTGGCTCCCTACGCCGGTGCCGCCATCGGCGAGTACTTCATGTCCAAGGGCCGGGACGTCCTCATCGTCTACGACGACCTGTCCAAGCACGCGGTGGCATACCGTACCCTGTCTTTGCTGCTGCGCCGCTCCCCCGGCCGTGAGGCTTACCCCGGCGACGTCTTCTACCTGCACTCCCGTCTGCTGGAGCGCGCCTGCCGCCTGACCAAGGAGTACGGCGGCGGTTCCATGACGGCCCTGCCTATCGTCGAGACCCAGGCGGGCGACGTTTCCGCCTATATCCCCACCAACGTCATTTCCATCACCGACGGCCAGATCTATCTGGAGAGCAACCTCTTCTTCGCCGGCCAGCGCCCCGCCGTCAACGTGGGCCTGTCGGTCTCCCGTGTGGGCGGCGCCGCCCAGACCCGGGCCATCAAAAAGACCGCCGGTACC
>JAHZHS010000072.1:0-1930 GCA_019420135.1 Oscillospiraceae bacterium
GGAACAGGCCATTGCGCGGTCCCGTCAGATGGCAAAGGACGAGCAGCAGGCCATCCGGGTTGGGACCAGTATCCTGCGGCCCTGCAAGACCCTGGTGGATTTATGGTCCAATATCGACGACGGCACACTTGCTGTCACCATCCGGATTGTCCCCTTCGACGACAGCCCCGCCAGCATGGAAACCATGCTGGACTCCCTGGGCAAGGAAATCGACTGCTTTGTGGGGCCCTGTGATTCTCTCACCTGGAAAGAGCGATACAACATCCTCCCGCTGCAGCCGGTGCACTGCTGCCTGGCTGTTCCGCGGAAGCATCCCCTGTCCAGGAAGGAAATGCTCCGATGGAGCGATCTGGACGGGGAGACGGTTCTGCTGGTCAAACGGGGAGATTCTCCCGTACTGAACCGATTGCGGGATGAAATTGAGACGCAGCATCCTCATATCACCCTCATGGACACTCCGCATTTTTACGATACCAGCGTCTTTAATACCTGCGAGCAGACGGGCTGCCTGATGGAAACGCTGGATATCTGGAAAGACGTGCATCCCTCTCTGGTCACGATCCCCATGGAATGGGAGTACACCATGCCGTACGGCATTGTGTATGCAAAAAAGCCCTCGGAACCCATGGAGGCATTCATCCGAATGCTTCAGGGCCGCATAAATGCCAAAAAGGCGGAGAGCCAGTAACCCGGCTCTCCGCCTTTTTTTGATTTTGCTGGAAGGCTCTCGCCTGATCTGCTGCAGCGTTTTGGAAGCGTCTTGGGGGCCCTGACGCCCCACAAGAACTGCTCCGTTGCAACATTCCCTCCATCAGGCAATCCAGTTGACGAGCCATCCGGCAACAAGGGAAAAAAGCATGATATAAAGGAGATACTGCACAAAATGTTTCATGCCCATCACGATTTTCAGGGCCCCCAGGTTTGTAATTTTTGTGGCAGGTCCTGTAATCATAAAGGCCGCAGCGTTTCCCATACTCATCCCGCTCCAAAGCCATTGCTGGAGAAGCGGAATCGTTCCGCCGCCGCAGGCATAAAGGGGGACGCCAATGGTTGCAGCCATCAGGACGCCAAACCCTTCATTGGAGCCGAAGAGCTGCACGAACCCGTTGGCCGGAACGTATCGCTGGAACAGCGCCGACAGTAGGATTCCCAGCAGGAACCAGGGGCCTGTGGCCTTACAATTTCTCCCGACATTCTTCAGCAGCCGGATCAGAAGATTGGGATGCGTATCACGGCTTTTGCCTTCCTCAAATCCGGAAAAATTGAAAAACGGTTTGTCCCAAAAGAATAGCCGCACCAAAAGGCCCGCCACAATCCCACACAGAAAGCAGGCGAGGATTCGCACGGCCAGCGCAGTCACGCCCAGGGCTGTGCTGTATACAATCAGCTGAGGGTTCAGGAGAATCGAGCTCACCACAAAGGCGGCCAGCCAGTCGTCCCGGATTCCGCTTTTGGAAAAGGCCGCCGCAAGAGGGATGGTTCCATACATGCACAGGGGCGAGGCAATTCCCAGTATACTGGCCGGGATGATCCCCAACACGCCAAGTCTTTTGTTGGCCATCCCTCGAACCTGGCCATGGATTTGATTTCCCGCAAAGACAGAGACCAGGGAGCCAATCAGAATGCCCAGCAGCCAATAGGGAAGAATTTGCCGGAGCTGTATTTCAAAATAGTACCATATGTAAATGAATTCCCGCCGCAGAAGGTGTGCCACGATGCCCTCCCTCCGACCGTATGTGAAGTTGTCCTGTCTGAAAGGTATCCTTGTTTTCCCAAAAGAGAGACAGAGATATCATATCTTGCCCCGTTGTCCCCTTTTCTGCCTGTATCAGGCATCTATGCGCACCAGCTCATACCTGCGGCTTCCCAGGCCGATGGACTCCGCATGTTCCAGCGTATGCACCCCGTTTCTGCTTTCCATGCGCTGAAT
>JAHZHS010000072.1:1940-3428 GCA_019420135.1 Oscillospiraceae bacterium
CCGCCGCATAGACCAGATCCACACAGGCCTGATCCAGTGCCACAGGATCGTAGGAGGCGAGAATGCCGATGTCGTGCATATCCGGCTCGGCTGGGCTTCCATCGCAATCGCAGTCCACGGAAAGCCGATTCATCACATTGATATACAGAATATTTCCGTCCAAAGCGTCCACAACGGACTTTCCTGCTTCGGCCATGGCCTCCAGGAAGGCGTCCTGCTCTCCGCCCCACATGCTTCCCCCCGTACCGCCGCTGTGAATATGGGCTTTGCCCTCAGCGGAGGCGATGCCGATGGAAATGTTCTTGATGGCGCCTCCGAACCCCGCCATGGAGTGTCCCTTGAAGTGGGAGAGAACCACAAAGCAGTCGTACTGGTCAAAGCTGGCTCCCACATAGTTTTCCGTCAGACGGCTGCCCCCTTCCACCGGGAGGGTCATGGAACCTTCGGCGTCCATAATATCCACATCGGCAAGGGCGGTATACCCGTGGTCTTCTGCCACCTGGTAGTGCATGGCGGTGCTGGCACGGGAGCCGCCGTACGCTGTGTTGCACTCTACAATGGTGGGGTCCTCCAAGGACTGTACCAGCGGGCCGATAAGCTCCGGACGCAGATAGTTGCTTCCCGGTTCCCCGGTGGAGAGCTTGACTGCAATCCTGCCGGACAGGGATGCATCCAATGCCTCATAAATTTTCACAAGACTGTCGGGGGAAATCTCCTCCGTCATGTAGACTACCGGGGTTGTGCTGGAGCTCTGCTGATCCTGTGTGTCCTCGGCGAGTTCTACCGTGATATTCATATTTCCTTCCATTGCAATCACCGTTTCCAAATACTCATCCTCGAATTTTCCGATAATCGCCCGTTCCTCGTTTGCAAATTGCTCCTCGTTGTCGCAGAGAATCGTAAACCATCCATCGAACCAGCCGATTTCCCCGATATTCCACACTTCATTTTCTTCCGGAAGATTGGGCAGCTCCTCGCTGACTGCACAGCAGATATCCAGGGCCGAGCGGTAGCCGCTTACTTCAAAGGGGAGCATTTCAAGAAATGCCCGGGCTGTTGCCGTCTGATTGATTCTGGCATAGGTCTCAACCCCATTGATGGTAATTCTGACCCGCGTCCCGTCGGAGGACGTTTCCTCCCCTTCCGGATGCGCCACGTTTTGGGGACTCGTCTGCTGAGTTTGTGCCGGTATCCTTCCGGACGTCTGCCCCGCCGATGAAGAACCGGCCGGAGCGCAGCCTGCCATACTAATGCCAAGCATAGCAACGATACTTAGAAATACGGCAATCCGTTTCATTGCCTCGCCTCCATTCAACCAAACTGTTTTGGGGGTTGCCGGGGGATCTGTGGGACCGGTATGTGTGCTGCCCAATGGGGCTCAGGGGATTATTCTCCCTGCAAAGAGAAGGTGGCCGTGATGTCTCCGCTTCCCAAAGCTTCCTGCCAGCCGGTCACGTCTTCAATTTTGCCAAGACGTGTATAGCTCCA
>JAHZHS010000072.1:3438-10431 GCA_019420135.1 Oscillospiraceae bacterium
AGCCATAGAATATCACGATCTGGTTTCCCTGGTAGAGCACAATGTCTCCGGCCTGAGTGGTGGTCTGACTGTTGCTGGTGGGCAGGCTCTGGCCGAGGGGGCCCACCTTTTCAAAGCCGCCGTAATCGCTCAGTTCAAGGGTGACATCCCCGTCGGCCAGCAGATCCTGCAAGGCCTGTGCGCCGGAATTGTCCGCAAAGGTTGCGGAGAAAGTTTCTCCGCCTACGCTTACATAGAATGTGTTTTGCTGCATGTTTGTTTCTTCCTCACTTTCCTCGTCTGAAGTTTCCTCCCCCGCCGGGGGCTCTGACTGGGTACTGGAAGCTGTCCCTTCCCCATCGTTGCCGGCGGTGGCATCGGATTGGCTGGTCTGCCCAGTTTCCTCCGTCTCCTGGGCATTGTTTTCCACGGCAGGGGGATTGCCCGCATCCGACGCGGGCGAAGGATTGGAGCCACAAGCCATCAGGCCAGCGGCAACCAACCCTGCCAGAAGAAAACACCATATTTTTTTCATGAAATCGCCTCCTTGTCTGACTGTGTCAGTACGTCAGTACCGACTCTTCAAATATGCTTCGTAGGCTGCTATCCCTTTTTCCAGTCTTTGCAGACCATCCAGCAGGACCTGCCTGGGACAGGCCGCATTGATCCGGAGGAAATGCTCCCCCGCCTTTCCGTACTGTCCGCCGCCGGATAGATATAACCCGGTCTTTGCACGGATGATCTCGGCAACCCCATCCCCAGTGCCGGCCAGCTGACCGATGTCCAGCCAGAGCAGATAGGTGGCATCCGCGGAAACCAGGACAGCCTTGGGAATCTTCTGCTCGATATAACGGGCGGCAGCCTCCCGATTGCCCTGAATGTAAACCCTCAGCGCGTCCAGCCAGTCCGCACCATGCTCAAAGGCAGCAATGGCAGCATCCACTGCAAAGGCATTGGGCTCGGCCACCTCGTCGGTATTCAGGCCCCGCCAGACCTTATGCCGGAGTGTTTCATCCGGGACAATCACCGCCGCGGTCTGCAGCCCGGCCAGGTTGAAGGCTTTGGTGGGGGCTACACAGGTAATGCTGATTTTCCGGCACACTTCCGAGGCTGAGGCAAAGGGGGTATAGCTGCGTCCCGGGGCTGTCAGGTCGCAGTGAATCTCATCGGAGACAACCGTCACATGATGTTTTTCACACAGCGCTCCGATTCGTTCCAGCGTCTGCCTGTCCCAAATCTTCCCCACCGGGTTGTGGGGATTGCACAGGATCATCAGGCTTGTCTGAGGATCTGCCAGCTTGTGTTCCAGATCCGCAAAGTCAATGCTGTACCGCTGCCCGTCCCACAGAAGAGGGCTTTCCAGAACCTGCCGTCCATTGTTCACAATGGAGTTGAAAAAAATATTGTAGACAGGTGTCTGGATCAGAACCTTCTCTGCCGGTGTGGTCAGCTTGCGCACGATACTGGAAATGGCGGGGACAACCCCCGTGCAAAATACCAGCCACTCCTTCCGGATGGAAAAATCGTGCCGTTTTTCCCACCAGTGAATGTAGGCCTGATACCATTCCTCCGGCAGGTCTGTGTAGCCAAAAATACCATGGGCAGCCCGTTTCAGGATGGCGTCCTTTACCGGCGGCGCTGTTTCAAAATCCATGTCCGCCACCCACAGGGGAAGCTCCTCTTCCCCCACATTCCATTTCAGGGAATTGGTGTTTCTCCTGTCGATCTTCCGATCAAAATCGTATACCATTTCCATTTCTCCTCATTGTCCATTTACTGGAAAAGCCGCAGGAAGATCACCATGGAAAAGACAACCAGAATGCAGCCAAAAAGCCGATTGGCAGGGAAATTCTTTCTTGCATCCGCCTTTTTCTTCACGGCGCAGGTTACCAGAGAGAGGGAAATCCACCACGAAAAGGTTCCCGCCAGAACTCCGGTTACCAGCAAAGCACCGTCTGCAGGGCTGGACAAATCTGAAATTCCAAAGTAGGTGAAGGCAAACAGGAAGGTCAGGATGGCAGCCGGGTTTGTAATGCCCACCGCAAAGGAGGAAAGAAACATCCGGATGCTTCCCAGCTTTTCCGGCGGTTCCGGCTGCAGGACGCCGATATCCTTTTTCCAGAAAAGACGGATGCCCATGTACAGGACCAGGATACCTCCGGCCGTGGTGATTGCCCACTGGTACGTCATCAGGAAATCCGAGATGACCGTCAGGCCGAAGGCCCCCACAATCGCATAGAAGCAATCCGCGACGGAGGACCCGAGCCCTGTGAGAAGGCCGGCCCGGAAGCCGAAGGTCCACGCCCTCTGTACCGTCATCGCCCCCACAGCCCCCACGGGCAGCCCAAACAGGATTCCAATGACGATTCCCCGGAAAAGATAGTCCAAGCTGATCACCTTCTTCCAAAACGCCCGGACAAACAGAACCTGTTTCCCGTTTTTCCAGGCAATTTACGCACAATCCATGGCGGTCTTCTTTTTGCAGACAATCGTCGTCTTTTCCGGGTCGATCTTGTCGCGCTCCAGAATCAGTTTGCCGATGGAGTCGGCACGGATGAACCCGCCTGCAGGATTCATCACACTGTCAATGCTGCCGTCGATCTCTGCCTTTACCGTGGAATATTCAAAGGCCAGTGTGGTATTCAGCAGCCTGCAGTTTTTCATCACAAGGTTGTGGATATAACACATCCCCTGCAGGCTCTCCACCGTACAGTTGATCAGGGTCAGGTTTTTGGCGTTCCAGCCCAGGTATTCTCCCGAAATGAAGGAGTCATACACCGTCACTTTTTCGCTGTTCCAGAACGCATCTTTGGAAAGCAGACGGGACTTGCGGATGGTCACATTGCGCGCACCGTCGAAAGAGTAGTTGCCGTAAAGCGTCAGTCCGCTGATCTCCATGTTTTCACTGTTCATGGCAAAGTAATCCCCCTTTGCCATCACCTGGTCCATCCTGACCCCGTCACAGTGCCACAGGGTCTCGGCTGCGTTGGGGAAGGAGACATTCTGCAGCGTCACATCGTGACAGCGCCGGAAGTTTTTGGGCGCTTCAATGGCGGAATCCTCCACACGGATCTGGCTGGTATACCACACCCCCGCACGCCCCATCTCAAACCAGGTGCTGTTCCTCACCACAATATTCTTTGCATACCACAGGGGGTATTTCCACTTGAACATGCACTCCTGCAGTTCAATATTCCGGCTTTCCTTCAGCGGCGATTCTCCGTCCGCAAAAATTGCACCCCGGATCCTGAGATCATGTCCCTGAAACAGTGCCCGCTCCCCTGTCAGGATCTGATTTTCCAGCTCTGTTACAATCCTCTGATTGGTATCCATCTGTGTTTTGTCCTTTCTCCTGTCTGGAAGATGAAACCGCGCCGTTTATTCGCTGGCACTGATCTGCACAATCTTATTACCCCAGCCTTCCAGCACCGGGTTGTTTTCCACAGCGCTGACAAACTCCTCCGTGACATCGAAGTACCCTACCGGCGTGTAATCCCCCGGGACCTCGGCATCCCGGTAAAACAGAATGATCCGATTGGGCTCGGGGTAGTAGACCGTTCCGGCCTGCTCAGAAGGCACGCTCTCGGGATTGCTGGGGAGTTCATGCCGGCTGGGAATGTCATAATACTGCATGACTTCCCAGTCCTCGTAATCGTCATAGTGATAGATGGGCAGCCGCCAGTCTGCTGTTCCCACATGTCTGGCGATCGCCGCCGCAGTCTCGTTGTCATAGAGATGAAGGGTGTAAACCTCTCCCTCATCCCCGAAGCGAACGTACAGCTCGGTTACGGCAGGGGTTTCGCTTTGCGTATCGTCGCTTTCCGATGTCTGAGCGCTGCTGTCGGTCGGCTCACTCTGGCTGGTGGCGGCAGAACCGTTTTGTTCTGTGTCCGGATCCCCGTTTCCCTGGCTGCAGGCAGCCAGAGACACCAGAAGAGACACGGTAAGCATCATCGTGATCAGTTGTTTGCATTTTTTCATAGGAATCACAATCCTTTCTGTCGGCAAATGATTTCTGATTTACCCGGAGATCAAGATCGTCAGATCGGTTTTCCGGATCTTTCTCGCGGCAAAATATGCGAAGGCAGTAAACAAGGCAGTGACAACGATTCCCGGCAGCAGAAGTTCCGGAATCGACGGGTGGGAGGAAAAGCTGCTGATCCCCGCCAGCTTCATGACGGAGGAGACAAGCGGGTCGGTAATCACCGCCGCCAGCCCGCTACCCAAAAGGGATCCGAGAGCCGCTGTCAGACCAAACCGCAGGGCAAAGGAACCGCGAAGCATCCGGTCGGTGAATCCCATAGCCTTATAGATGCCAATATCCCGCTGTTCATGGCGCAGAAGCCGGGACCCGGTCATAGCGGTCACGATCAGGACAAACACAATGACCATGGCGTACATGAAAACCACCAGAATCCGCATGGCGGAAATAATCCCAAACAGACCCGGCCATGTGTTTTCGTGGACGTGAACATCGCCGCCGAAGGTATCGGTGAGGGCCTCCGTCACCGCTGTCTTTTGGCTGGGATCGGCCAGGAAGTAGTGATAGCACCAGATTTCCGGGCTGTCCTGCCCGATTCTCAGGTATCCCTCCCGGCTCATCCCGATGGTGTCCCCCATGTCGTTGGCGCAGGAGTAAATTCCGGTGATTGTATACTCCGCCTCCCCCTGCGATGCGGATACCGTCACCCTGTCGCCAATGGAAACACCGAGGTCGGCAGCGATAAACTCTGTGATGACAATTTCATCATCCCCGTAGCAGGTGCTGCCCTCCAAAATATGAAATCGCTCCGGGTCGGAAATCACATTGGCTGTGTAGTCAATTCCTTCCATCGCCACGCCGGGCATCGCCAGCAGGTAGGTATCGGTCACCTCCGTATACTGGCGGAGGACCTCCAGTGCCTCATCGCTGGTGGATGTGCCGAACATCTGCACGCCGATGTCATGGTCGGCGGGATTGAACGCATCCATCATGCCTTTGCCATCCGGGCCCAGCCAGCTGTCCATCCGCCCGATCAGGGAAGCAAAGAAAGCCAGCAGCAGCGCCACCAGGCAGGCGCTGAGATAGTTGCGCTTTCTGGTCAGAAGCTGGCGGACGGCAAGAGAAAGGGGAAGGTATTTTCCCTGCAGTGCCGGCAGACCCCGCCGTCCCCCTTCCTCCACCGAACTGCTTTGGCGAATGGCCTCCATGGGGGAGATATTGGCAATTGTTGTCGTTTTTGCCCATATCACCCCGGCCAGGATTCCTGCCAGTGCCAGCAGGGACAACAGGGTCACGCCCCAGGGCTGTGTGGTCGGGAAACGGATTCCCGTGGTTGTGAGTGTCATCTGTGTCAGGACACCGGCCAACGGGGCCGCCAGAAGGAGTCCCAGGAGCAAGGCCGGGACAATGGCTGTTCCATATTGCAGAAGCTGAATTTTCTGGAGTGCGGTCCGGCGCATTCCAACGGACTTCAAAATTCCCAGGTTCTTTCGTTCTGCCTCCACCGTCCCGCTGACGCTGTGGCTCAGCACAATCAGTACCACAACCAGGAGCACAAGGACAAACGCGGAAACCAGGCCGGAAACGGCGTCCTGCAAAATCATCATGAAGCCTTGGATGGCATCGGCGCTGTGGACAAATTCTGTATAGCGGGTCAGGTCCGTCTGCTCGTTCAGCAGCCCGTTGAGTGCGGCTGTGGTCTGTGCATTTTCCCCGGACGGAAAGACATGGATCATTGCACCGATTCGGGCCAGCCCATTGATGCCGGAATCTGCAATCTGTGCGGTGAGTTCTTCATAATCCGAGGGGCAGATCAGAAATCCCTTCATGCCGATCATGGAGCTCCCCATAAAGGGGTCCTCATAAAATCCCGCGACGGTGAAGGAAGCGGTTCCCCCGTTTCTGGCGATAGAAAAATCCACCCTGTCTCCCAGCTCCAGCCCGAACATGGATACCAGCGAGGGCGACACATACACCGTGCCCGGTGCGATCGAATCCGGGGCGTCCCGGTATCCCGAAAGGTCATCTGAAAAAAAGCGATACCGTTCTTCCCCGGGATTCCAGAGGATAAGTTGGCCTTCACTGTCCGATTCCTGTTCCCGGATGGTGTAGTTGGAAAAGATCACGTTTTGGATTTCTGTCCGCTCTACTCCCTCCACAGCCTCCATCTGCTCTGTGAGCAGCGGCAAATCTTCCACGCCGGATACCCAGGCAGTGAGTGTACCGAAGCCCGCCCGGTCAATTTCTCTCTCGATATAGCTGCTGGAATTGATCCAGACATTCCACACCGTTGCCAGGCTCAGGGAGACAAGAAAGAGCAGAAAAAAGATGCCGATGAGAGATTCCCTATACCGCTTTACCCCTGCCTTTACCAGTGTGCGATATTCCATACCCTTCACCTCACCACCGCAGGGAGGACAGCCATTGTGTTGCCTGCTCCTCCCGTTCCTTTTCCTGCTGGGCGCTCCAGCGTTCCAGCGAAAGTTCATCCAGGATCTTCCCGTCCTCCAGGTACAGGATGCGGGAGCCCCGGATCGCTGCCCGTATATCATGGGTCACCATGAGGATCGTCTGCCCGCTTCGGTTCAGATCTGTCAAAAGATTCAGCACCTCTATGCTGTTGCTCTTGTTGAGCGCGCCGGTGGGTTCATCCGCAAACAGAATGCTGGGGGAGGAAATCATGGCCCGGGCGATGGCAGCACGCTGGGCCTCTCCGCCGGATGTTTCCGCCGGGAACCGGTCCTTCGCCTGTTGCACATTCATCTGGGTCAGAAGTGCATCGGCCTTTTGATTCACTTCCTTCGGCGGTTCCTTTCCGCTCACATAGCCGGCCACCGCCACATTTTCAAACAGCGTGAGATTGCTGACCAGATGCGTCTGCTGAAAGACAAACCCAAACTCCCTGGCCCGGAGTCCCGCCAGCTGATCCTCCGAATAGCGGCTGATTTCCCTGTCGCCGTAGTAAACCGACCCGCCGGAGATCCGATCCATACAGCTCAGCGCATAGCGCAGCGTGGATTTACCGGCGCCGG
>JAHZHS010000073.1:0-8757 GCA_019420135.1 Oscillospiraceae bacterium
TGGGCGCGGGAATCCTCATCCTGCTGGCGGCAGGCCTGATCTGGTTCTTCCGCCGCGGATAACCCGGCCCGTAAAAAAGCTGCTATAAAAAACCCCGTCCGCAGCATGGGTTCAAAGGCCCAGCTGTGGACGGGGTTTTCTATGGCGCGGATCAGTTCAGTTTCAGGTCGCCCTCCCGGATCCAGCCCCGGCGGCGCAGAGGCTGGGCGAAGAGCAGGGTGAGCAGGGCGGGCAGCACAAAGCAGATGAGCACCAGCCCGGCCCAGTCCCAGCCGGTGATGGCCGCCTTGGTGCCTGCGGCCACGGCGTCGGCCCAGCCGGTGTAGACGCCGATCTGGCCCACCAGGCCGCAGGTGCCCATACCCGACGACACCGCCGGGCCGTTCATCTCCAGCCGGAACAGGCAGGTGGCGATGGGCCCCGTCACCGCCGAAGCCAGTGTGGGAGGGATCCAGACCCGGGGATTTTTGAGAATATTGGGCATCTGCAGCATGCTGGTGCCCAGGCCCTGGCTGACCAGGCCTCCCACCCCGTTTTCCTTGTAGCTCATGACGGCAAAGCCGACCATCTGGGCACAGCAGCCCGCCACGGCAGCGCCGCCCGCCAGGCCCGTCAGGCCCAGGGCCGCGCAGATGGCCGCCGAGGAGATGGGCAGGGTCAGGGCGATGCCCACCAGCACCGACACCACAATGCCCATGAGCAGCGGCTGCAATTCGGTGGCCCACATGATGAGGCTGCCCACCGCGCTGGCTGCTCCGCCGATGGCCGGGGCGCACAGCACCGACAGCCCCACCCCCACCAGGACGGTCACGGCGGGGGTGACAAGGATGTCGATCCTGGTTTCCTTGCTCACCAGCTTGCCGCACTCGGCGGCGACGATGGCCACAAAATAGACGGCCAGCGGGCCGCCCGCACCACCCAGACTGTTGGCGGCGCCGCCCACCGCAATGAGGCTGAAGAGCACCAGGGGCGGACAGTGCAGCGCCCAGCCGATGGACGCCGCCATGGCAGGGCCCGCCACCGCAGCGGCGTACTCCCCTGCCGAGACCAGAAACGCCACGCCGGTCTGCTGGCCCAGGGTCTTGATGATGGTGCCGATGAGCAAACTGGCAAACAAGCCCTGGGCCATGGCGCCCATGGCATCGATGCCGTACCGGTGCGCCGACAGGATGACATCCTTGCGGCGCAGAAATGCTGCGACCTTTTCCATGTTTTCCTCTCCCCCTGAAAAGCTTTCACGATCCCCGGCGCGCCGGATGCGCCCCGGAATGCCTTGATTGTAGCACTGCGGCGGCCGGGCTGCAAGCACATTGCCAAACGCCGCGGGATGCGCTACAATAAAGCTGCGGTCCTGCCGCACAAAATTGTAGCATTCTCAATGACAAGGAGGTTTTTCCTATGTCCAAAGCTGTTGTATTTCTGGCACCCGGCTCGGAGGAGTGCGAGGCGCTGCTGGTGGTCGACATCCTGCGCCGGGCCGGCGTGGAGGTGACCGTGGCCGCGGTGGGCGGCGACAAGACGGTGGTGACTTCCCACAAGGTCAGCGTCACTGCCGACGCCCTGGCCGCCGAGATCGACCCCGCCGACTATGACGCCTGCGTGCTGCCCGGCGGCATCCCCGGCGTGAACAACCTGGCCGCCGATGCCGACGTCCGCCGCGTCTGCGACGCCTGCAACGCCGCCGGCAAGCGGGTGGCCGCCATCTGCGCCGCTCCCACCGTGCTGGCGGGCTTCGGCCTGCTGGAAGGCCGCAAGGCTACCGTCTACCCCGGCATGGACGACGGTCTGGCCGGGGCCATCCACACCGGCGACGAGGTCACCGTGGACGGCAACATCACCACCGGCCGCGCCCTGGGCGCCGCCATCCCCTTTGCCCTCAAGCTGGCGGAACAGCTGGCCGGCAAGGAGGCTTCCGACCGGGTGCGCAAGGCTATCGTCTACCCCTACTGATGCCCTGACACCCCCATAACCCCACAAACACAGATCCCCCGTTTTTGGCAGACAGCACAAAAACGGGGGGATCTTTTTTGTAAGTTCAGCTCACTTGCCCTTGCGGCCGCGCTGGAGTTCGATCCAGGCCAGGTCGCCCCGCTCCAGGCCGTGGATCAGCACCTCGGCGGTGGCGATGTTGGTGGCCACCGGGATGGTGTGCATGTCGCACAGGCGCAACAGCGACACGTCGTTGGGCTCGCCGGGCTTGGCGCTCACCGGGTCGCGGAAGAACAGCAGCATATCCACCTCGCCGCAGGCGATCATGGAGGCGATCTGCTCGGCGCCGCCCCGGCCGCCCGGATAGAGGCAGCGCACTTCCAGACCGCAGGCGTCGTGGACAATCTTGCCCGTGACGCCGGTGGCCACCAGCTCATTCTGCGAAAGGATGCGGATATAGGCCGTGCAGAACTGGGCCATCAGCTCCTTGCGGGAATCATGTGCGATCAGTGCGATCCTCATTGGGTAACAACTCCTGCTTTCCGCCCGCCGCGCGGGCTGTGATGATTGTAATGGATAGAAATATGATAAAACATCTTGACACAAATTGCAAGCCGCCGGGGCACCGGGGCGCAAAATTCACCCTCTGTTGCGGCAAAAATTGTGCGATACACCGCATTGCCGTTCGGTCACCCCTTGCAATCGGGCGGTTTTTGTGTATGCTGGAAGCAATGACATTTCTTTTCCCCGGACAAGAAAAGGAGGCCCCGCCATGACTGAAATTCTGCTGGTCGAGGACGACGACACCATTGCCAGCGGCCTGCGCTACGCCCTGGAACAGGAGGGCTACTCCCTCACCCTGGCCGCCACCGTGGCCGACGCCCTGGCCGCCTTGAAACAGCACAGCTTCACCCTGCTGCTCATCGACCTGGGCCTGCCCGACGGCAGCGGCTTCGACGTCTGCCGGGCCGCCCGCCGCGCCGGGGATGCCGCGGTCATCTTCCTCACCGCCCACGACGACGAACTGAGCACCGTCATGGGGCTGGACATGGGCGCCGACGACTACGTATTCAAGCCCTTCCGCATCCGGGAACTGCAAAGCCGCATCCGGGCGGTGCTGCGCCGCCGGGGCGGCACCGCCGTGACCGCCCTGCCCGGGGGTATCCGGGTGGACCTGAAAAAGGCCGAGGTCACCCGGGAGGGCCGGCCGGTGGCCCTTTCCGCCCTGGAATACCGGCTGCTGCTGGCCTTTCTGGCCCATCCCGGCCAGACGCTGACCCGCAGCCAGCTTCTGGAGGGCATCTTTGACGAGGGAGGCAGCTTTGTCAACGACAACACCCTCACCGTCTACATCAAGCGGCTGCGGGACAAGCTGGAAGTCCCCGGCTGTCCGCCCCTCATCGCCACGGTGCGGGGGCTGGGCTATCGTCTGGAGGTGTGAGCCATGGTGCGCAACCGGGAAATTCTGTATTTCGCCGCCTTCTGCCTGGGGGTGGGCGCCGTGGGGATGGCCGTGGGCTTTGTCCTCTCCCCCGCCGCCGGGGTCCTGGCCCTTTTGCTCTGGGCGGTGCTCTGCGCCGGGTACGGGGTGTTCACCCTCTGGCGGTACCGGCAGCTGGCCGCCCTGAGCCAGTATCTGGCCGGGGTGTACGGCGGCGGCCGGGCGCTGGACATCCGGGACAACACCGAGGGGGAGCTGAGCGTCCTCAAAAACGACCTGTACAAGATCACCGTGACCCTGCAGGAGCAGGCCGACCAGCTGGCAAAGGACAAGGGATTCCTGGCCGACGCCCTGGGGGACATCTCCCACCAGCTCAAGACGCCCCTGACCAGCGCTCTCGTCATGACCGACCTGCTGGCTGACCCCGCCCTGCCCGGTGACCGGCGCAAGGACTTTCTCGACCGCCTCACCCGGCAGCTGGAGCGCATCCGCTGGCTGGTGGGGGCGCTTTTGAAAATTTCCCGTCTGGATGCCGGGGCGGTGGCGCTGCAGAAAGCCCCCGTACGCCTGTCCGGCCTCCTGGACAAGGCGCTGGACCCCCTGCGCATCCCCATGGAGCTGCAGGGGGTGCGGTGCGAGGTGACCTGCCCCGAAGCCGCCCGCTGGGTGGGGGACGAGGCCTGGACGGTGCAGGCCCTGGGGAACATCCTGAAAAACTGCGTGGAGCAGATGCCGGAGGGCGGCGTGCTGACCATCACCGCCGAGGCCGACCCCCTGGCCTGCCGCATCACGGTGGAGGATACCGGGGGCGGCATCAACCCCGACGACCTGCCCCATCTCTTTGAGCGGTTTTACCGAGGCAAGTCCGCCGGGCCGGACAGCGCGGGCATCGGCCTGGCCCTGGCCCAGGCCATCGTGTCGGAGCAGGGCGGGCGCATCACCGCCGAAAACCGGGGCCCCGGCGCCTGCTTCACCCTGACGCTGCCGAGCGCTGTGGTGTGATTTTTCCCTGTTCCTGCCCGCTACCCAAGGGAAAGTGACAAAACTGTCACCGAAACGGTCACCGGGGCGTCACTCCCGGCTGTTACACTGGACCTGTAAGCCAGAACCGCTGTCCCATCCCCGGCCGCCGCAAGGGCCTGCCCTCCCCATCACCCGGGAGGTGGGCCCCTGGGGGCGGCGGCCGCGGGCGGGCAGCCATTCCAAGGAGGTATCCTGCCAAATGGACAATCCCATCCTTCAGGTCCGGGACCTGTGCAAGGTGTACGGCAGCAGCGGCAATCAGGTGATTGCCCTCGATCACGTCTCCCTCACCGTCAACCGGGGAGAATTCGTCTCCATTGTGGGGCCGTCGGGCAGCGGCAAGTCCACCCTGCTGCACATTCTGGGCGGGGTGGACAAGCCCACCTCCGGCTCGGTTCAGGTGGACGGGGTGGAGCTCTCCGCCCTGGACGAGAGCCGTCTCGCCGTCTTCCGCCGCCGCCAGATCGGCCTCATCTACCAGTTTTATAACCTCATCCCTGTGCTCACCGTGCAGGAAAACCTGACCCTCCCCCTGCTCCTCGACCACCGCAAGGCGGGCAAAGGGCAGGTCAAGGCCATGGCGGAGGAGCTGGGCCTCTCTGACCGGCTGAACGCCCTGCCCGGGGAGCTTTCCGGCGGGCAGCAGCAGCGGGTGTCCATCGGGCGGGCGCTGCTCACCCGCCCCGCCCTGGTGCTGGCCGACGAGCCCACCGGCAACCTGGACACCAAGAACAGCGCCGCCATTGTGGAGCTGCTCAAGACCTTCCACAAGAAATACGCCCAGACCCTCATCCTCATCACCCACGACCCCGACATTGCCCGGCAGGCCCGGCGCCTGATCCGCATTGAGGACGGCCGCATCGTGAAAGACGAGGTGATCCGGCCGTGAGCATTCTGCAAAAGCTGACTTTGGCCGAGATCCGCCGCCACAAAAGCCGGTTCGTGGTCACCGTCATCGGGGTATTGCTGTCCACCGCCCTGGTGGCGGCGGTGCTGCTGGGCATCGACTCGGTGATGGCCTCCATGCGCCGCACCGTGGTGGCCCATTGGGGGGACTACGACTGGCAGGCCTCCGAGACGGGCAGCACCGCCCCCGCCGCTACCCTGGACGCCCTGGACGCCTCGGGGCTGCTGTCCCAGCTGGGCTACGCCTGCGACCTCACCGGCCCGGTCTCCTCCGGCTATGGCCGGGTGGACCTCATCGGGGTGGGCGGCAACGCCTGGGAGCTGCTGGGGGCTGCGGCAGCGGAGGGCACCCTCCCCGCTGCCGAGGGCGAAGTGGCCGTCTACGCCGACTTTGCCCGGAAAAACGCTCTCTCCCCCGGGGACACCCTCACCCTCCCCGGGCCTGACGGGGAAAGCCGCTCCTACACCGTCACGGCGGTGCTGGAGCAGTTCCACCTGGACAACACCTTCGTCGCCCCCGCCGAGGACCCCTTTGCCCTGATCGTCACGCCTGTCTCCGACCCGCCGGAGGGCGCTGCCGTCTACTACTGGGGCAAGGCGGTGTCCACCGACACCAAAACCCTGCAGGCCCTGCTGGACCTGGACGAGCAGCTCTCCACCGGGGTGTCCGGCTTCAGCGGCTGGCTCAACGCTTCCCTGCTGGCCTGGTCGGGGGTGCAGTCCCCCGGCGGCGGGGACAACCTGCTGTTGCTGGTGGGCACCCTGCGGATGTTCTTGCTGCTGCTCATCGCGGCGGCGGCCGTCCTCATGATCTACAACGCCTTTTCCATCAGCCTGGCCGAGCGCCGCCGCACCCTGGGCATGCTGGCCAGCGCCGGGGCCACCCCCGAACAGCGCTCCGCCTGCATCTTCTACGAGGCCCTGGCCGCCGGCATCCTCGGCATCCCCCTGGGTCTGGCCGCCGCCTGCGCCGGGCTGGCCCTCACCTTTGCCCTCACGGCCCCCCTCATCCGGCAGGTGTCGGGGAAACTCATCGCCGACTTCTCCCTCACCCTGACGGTGCGGCCGGTGTGGCTGCTCCTCAGCGCGGCCGCTGCCGTGGGGGTGCTGCTCATCTCCGCCTGGGTGCCCGCCCTCCATGCAGGCAAGACCGGGCCCATCGACGCCATCCGGGGCGCCGGGGAGGTACGTCTCTCCCGCCGGGCCCTGCGGGGCGGGCGGCTCTTTGGCCGGGTCCTCGGCCCCGAATATATCCTGGCCCGGAAAAACGCCCGGCGCAGCGTCCACCGCTACCGGGCGACGCTGCTCTCCCTGACCATGAGTGTGGTACTGATGGTCACTGCCTCGGGGTTTGCGGGGTATCTGGAGACAGCCTACTCCATGGGCCACCGGAACAGCGACTACAACATCACCGCCCGGCTGGACAGCTATGACCTGACCGCCGACATCACCGCCGACCCCGGCTTTGCGGTGCTGACCGCCCCCGAGAATGCCCGGGCCGTCCGGGTGCGGGAGACGGTGCAGTGGGGCGCCTCCCGCCTGCCCGCCGACCGGTTCAGCGAGCAGCAGCAGACCCTGACCGCCCAGGCCGATTCCGCCAACGCCGCCTTTGGCCTGGCCCCCGCCGTGGGCGCCGACGGTACCCTGGCCATGTCCCCTTACCTCATCGTCCTGTCCGATGAGGAGTATGCCGCCCTGGCCGGGGCGGAGGCCGCCTCCGACGGGCAGACCCTCGACTGCCTGCTCATCAACCGGTACCTCTTTACCGGATCGGAGGGGGGCTACACCGATGTGCAGGGGCAGACCAACTACCAGCCCGGGGACACGGTGGACTGGGATTTCAACACCCTGCCCGTCACCCTGAACATCCGGGCGGTGCTGGACGGGGAGGACGTGCCCGAAGAGCTGGTGCGCACCACCTCCTCCGCCACCACCATCACCTTTGTGACGGGGCGCAGCGCCGCGGACGCCGTCTTTGCCCGCTTCACCGCCGAGACGGGGGGCTACTGCCGCCGGAACTTCACCTTCTCCTACCAGGCGGAGGACCGGGAGGCCCTCATGGACGAGCTGGAGCCCCTCACCTTCGGCACCAACTACTATGCCGTCACCGACCAGACCGCCGAGCTGGCCAACATTTCCTCCGCCGTGGCCCTGGTGCGGGTGGCGCTGTACGGCTTTACCGCCCTCATCGCCCTGGTGTGCGCCGCCAACATCGCCAACACGGTGTCCAGCGGCATGGCTCTGCGCCGCCGGGAATCCGCCGTGCTGCGGTCGGTGGGCATGACGCCCAAAAGCCTGCGCCGGATGATCTTCTGGGAGAGCGGCATCTACGGCCTGAAAGCCCTGTGCTGGGGGCTGCCGGTGAGCGGGATTCTCCTCTGGTTTGTATACCGGAAGCTGACCAATCTCTACGTTTTCCCCTTCTTCTATCCTCTCGGCGCGGCGGTGATCGCGGCGGCGGCCATGCTGGCCCTGAGCCTTGCCTCCGCCTGGCCGGCCCTGGCCCGGGCGGGGCGCACCGCCCCCGCCGCCGACCTGCAGCGGGAGGACTGACGCCCTCCTCACGGGCAGCACAAATCATACCGCTTATCGTCTGTTTTATCCAAAAAGCCGCCCCCTTGTCCCACCGCGGGACAAAGGGGCGGCTTTCACAGTTTTCTTGCTTTTGGAGGGGAGGAGGGCTATTTATTCTTGCAAAAATCTCTGTTATAATATATATAATATTGTAGTTTGAGAAGTCTGCCCGAAAGGAGGAACCCCCCTTTGCACGTTGCCATTGTAGAAGACGATCCGGAATACCGCAGCCAGATGGAAGAATATATCCGCCGCTACGGGGAGGAGCACGGCCTGCCCTTTGAGGTGGAGTGCTTTGCCGACGGCAGCCAGATTGTGGAGGGGGATACTTCCCGCTTTGACATCATCCTGCTGGACATCGAGATGCCCGGCATGAACGGCATGGAGGCGGCCCACAAGCTGCGGGCCGCCGACGCCGACGTGGTGCTGGTGTTTGTGACCAACATGGCCCAGTATGCCATCCGGGGCTATGAGGTGGGGGCGCTGGATTTTGTGCTCAAGCCCATCAACTACTACACCTTCAGTGTGCGGTTTGAGCGGGCCATCCACCGCGCCCAGAAGCGGGAGAGCGGCCAGGTGCTGCTCAACCTGCCCGACGCCGTCAAGCGCATCTCCACCCGGGAGATCTATTACGTGGAGGTGCAGAACCGCATGCTCCACTACCACACCGAGGAGGGCGAATTCGTTTTGCGGGGCACCATGCAGCAGGCGGAACACCAGCTGGAACGCTATCACTTTGTCCGGTGCAACCACTGGTATCTGGTCAACCTGCGCCATGTCACCGAGGTCCGCCGGGACACCGTCATGGTGGCGGGCCAGGAGCTGGAAATCAGCCGCCGCAACCACACCGCCTTTCTCACCGCCCTGACCAACTACGTGGGAGG